>CAYFSA010000077.1:0-13646 GCA_964345605.1 uncultured Ectothiorhodospiraceae bacterium | reverse complement strand
TCGAGCAGCTGCGCGCCGATACGCAGGCGGGCGACTTGACCCTGCGCAAGGAAATTGAGCAGCTGCGTGGTGACCTGCAAAAAGATATCGAGCAGCTGCGTGGAGACCTGCAAAAAGACATCGAGCAGCTGCGCGCCGATACGCAGGCGGGCGACTTGACCCTGCGCAAGGAAATCGAGCAAGTCAGGGTGGAAGTCAAGGCGACCGAAGCCTCTTTGCGTACCACCATGCACCGCCAAACCCTGTGGATTATCGGCGCCATCGGCGCGGTCGTCGGCTTCGTGCGCCTTTTGGAATGGTTCACCGGCTCGTGACTCAAGTGTAACCAACGCGGGACTCGTCAGCGGTCAGCAGACTGTTACACTGTTGCAGCTTAAGCCAACATTCGAGGAGGCGCCACGATGCAGGCATTTTGGTCGCATATTGCTGCAGAACTGGAACAGGCCACCGGCGAGCGATTCGACCCGGGTCGGGCGCGCTCAGCCGGCGGTGGCTGCATCAGCCAGGGCTACCGGCTGCCCGGCACGCACAGCAGTGTATTCGTCAAGCTCAATCGCGCCAGTGATTACGACATGTTCGCCGCCGAGGCGGAAGGCCTGCAGGCCATGGCGGATACCGAGACGATCCGCGTACCGCGGCCGCTGCTGTGGGGCAGCCACGGCCAGCACTGCTATCTGGCGATGGAGTTCATCGAGATGGGCGGCCGCGCCAATCCCGCCCGCCTGGGTGAGCAGCTCGCCGCCATGCACCGGCATACCGCTGGCCGCTTCGGTTGGCATCGCGACAACACCATCGGCAGCACCCATCAACCGAACCCTTGGACTGACGCTTGGGTGGCTTTCTGGCAACAGCACCGGCTCGGTTTTCAGCTTGATCTGGCCAAGCGCAACGGCTATGGCGGCAGCCTGCAGCGCACCGGCGAGCACCTCCAGGAACGCCTGCCCGCTCTGTTCGACCCCTACCAGCCCGAGCCTTCCCTGTTGCATGGTGATTTGTGGGGTGGTAACTGCTCCGGGGATCACGACGGCCATCCCGTGATCTATGATCCCGCTGTTTATTATGGCGACCGTGAAGCGGATCTAGCGATGACCGAATTGTTCGGTGGCTTCGGCAGTCGCTTTTTCGATGCCTACGACCAAGCCTGGCCCATCGATCCGGGCTATCGGGTCCGCAAAAACCTCTACAATGCCTATCATTTACTCAATCATTTGAATCTTTTCGGGGGCGGCTATGCCGGTCAGGCCGAAGGGACGATGCAACGCGTGCTTGCCGAATTGAAATAAGCCAAGCATCCTTAAAAGAGCTAACTGCGGCCAGTCGCTAACGGGAGGGGTTACGCCATGCTCAAGCATTCTTGCCTGGTCACGCTGGGCTGGCTGCTGACCCTCACGGCTCAATTTGCCCTCGCCACGTCCATCCCGAAACCGCTTCAGCCCTGGCAGGCTTGGGTCTTAGCCGATGTGCCCGAGCATGCCTGTGCGTATCACGGTAACGCCCCGGCCAGCCAATTCTGTCTCTGGGCAGGACCGCTCGAGTTAAGGCTCGACGCCGCCGGCGGTCAATTTCGTCAGCAGCTATCGCTGCAGGCCGATGCCTGGGTGCCCTTGCCCGGCGATCGCAGCGCTTGGCCAGAAGGAGTGCGCCTCGCTGACCAACCGGCCCCGGTCGCCGACCGCCAAGGCAAGCCCTGGGTGTGGCTGCCCCGCGGCGAGTATTCACTGAGCGGTCAATTTGTCTGGACCCAGTTGCCGTCCCACCTCCCCTTACCCAACATGGCCAGCATCGTGCAAGTTGTCGTCGCGGGTGAACAATGGTCACAGCCGGCCATTGACGCCCAAAATCGACTCCGCCTCGCTGCCTGGCAAACGGACCGCGCCGACTCGAGCACAACCGCTGACTCGCTCCAGCTGCGCGTTTTCCGACGTCTGCAAGACGCTCTACCCCAACGCCTGACGACCCATCTCGAGCTGCGGGTAGCAGGCGCCCCACGGGAGCTCCGCTTGCCAGGGGCCGTGCCCGAGGATTTCAACATCACCCACATCGATAGCCCCCTACCGGCGCAGCTGGCTCAAAATGGCGAGCTGCAACTGACGCTGCGACCCGGCCACTGGCAGATCCGGTTAACCGCGTTTGCACCTGAGCTGCGCTCAACATTCAGTCGTCCAGCAGCGCCGGCGCCCTGGCCTGCAGTCGAAATTTGGTCGGTCGAGCGCCGCCCAAGCCTGCGCGAAATCGACATCAGCGGTGCGGCCCGCGTCGACCCGTCGCAAACCGGTATGCCAAAGGAATGGCGACAGTTACCGGCTTTCCACCTGGCTGGCGACAAGACGCTGCAATTAACCGTTCGCCAGCGCGGCATGGGCCAACGACCCCCTAATCAACTCGAGCTGGAACGCGAGCTGTGGCTGGATTTCGACGGCCAGGGCTACACTGTGCACGACCGGATTCGCGGCCAATTGAACCAGGGCTCGCGCCTGACGAGCACCGCTGGACTCGCGCTCGCCAGTGCCCGTGTAGCCGGCAAACCCCGCTTGGTTTCACGGCTGGCCGCAGCCAGCGAAGCCGGCGTGGAAATCCAGCGTCGGCAGCTCGATTTGGCTGCGGCGGGACGGCTCGAACAACGCGATGCATTACCCGTCAGCGGTTGGCAAACTGACTTCAACGACGTCCGCAGCCGCTTGCATCTGCCCCCCGGTTGGCTGCTGCTAGCCGCACAAGGACCGGCGCAAGTCCAAACCAGTTGGTTAGCCAAGTGGAGCTTGCTGGATGTCTTTCTGGTGCTGTTGGCCAGTCTGGCGGTCCGCAAGCTATACGGCAATCGTTGGGCCCTGGTCGCTTTGCTGGCGCTCGGCATTAGCTGGCAACTGCCTGGCGCCCCGCAATGGTTATGGCTGCAGCTGCTGCTTACCATTGCGCTGTTGCGTGTCCTGCCGCGTGGTCTCTTACGGGGCCTAACCCATGTTTATCGCACCTTCATATTACTCGGCTTGTTGCTGATCGGCTTGCCCTTTTTGCTGGCCCAGGCACGACTGGCGTTGTATCCTCAACTCGATCCGCAGCCCTTCGGCCCCCTGGTAACGGCAGTCAGCCAGCTCAGCGGCAGTGCTATCCAGGCACCGAAAATGGCCCGAGAAGCCACGCCAAGGCGGGATGGCACCAACCTGAGTGCCGACTCAGGTACATTTGCCGCGACTCGCCAAGACGCACAAGCGAGCGACTTGCATCAAGTGCCCCCCGATACCAAGATCCAAACCGGCCCGCCCCGCCCCCAATGGCGCGGCACGACCATTGACCTGCGTTGGCAAGGCCCCGTCAGTGTCAAGGCCCAATGGCGTCCCTATCTTGTGCCGCCAATGTGGATGGCAGCCCTGCGCTGGCTCAATGTATTGTTATTGGGGTTGTTGGCCTGGCGGTTGCTGCGCTGGCGCGAGACCGGCGCCACACCACCTGCAAGCCGGGCCGGGCCTGCGCCCATAGCGACGGCGACCTTGTTATTGCTGGGCCTGAGCCAAGCCAACGCCGCTCTGGCTTGGCCGCCGGCCGGCTTGCTTGATGAGCTGCAAGCCCGCCTGACCGCGCCCCCCGAGTGCCTACCAACCTGTGCGCAAAGCCCAACCCTCTCGATAACCGCGGACAATGAACATCTGCGTTTGCAGCAGACCATTGAAACCAGCGCCAAGGTAGCCGTCCCCCTGCCCATTGATCCGCGGGTCTGGCAACCCGCCCGGCTCACAGTCGATCAACAACCGGTTAAATACCTCAAACGCAGTCAAGACGGGCTGGCTTATATCCTGCTCGAGCGTGGCGTACACACGCTTATCCTGGCCGGTCCCGCGCCGACTGAACCAACCTTGCAACTCGCGTTACCTTTGATTTCCAAACGGGTCAGCCATGATTTGCATGGCTGGCAATTAGCAGGCGTCGATGCGCGGGGTCAACCGCAACCGCCGTTGACCCTAGAGCGTTCGGCAACCCATGCACCTAGCCCTGACACCAAAGGCAAAACAACCCCGCATGCCTTGGTCGAAGTCGTTCGCGAGCTGCAACTGGGTGTGGATTGGAGCGTGCATACACAGATCATCCGTCAATCACCCACCGGCACGGCCATCACCCTGCGTTTGCCCTTACTGCCCGGCGAATCGGTGTTAAGCGATGCTGTCCCCGTGGTTGACAAACAGGCCATCGTGCGATTGCGTCCCGAGCAAAGCACATTGAGCTGGCAGGCCGCGCTTAATCCCCGCGATACCCTGACCCTGACAGCCCCGCCATCGCTGGCGCGGGCCGAGACCTCCTGGTATGAAACCTGGGTCTTACAAGCCAATCCCATCTGGCATGTCGTAGCCTCGGGTATCCCCGCCATTACGCCGCCGCAAAGGCCCGACTCGCGCGCCTCGTCGACTTGGCGTCCCTGGCCGGGCGAACGCCTCGAGTTGAGAATAACGCGACCGCAGGCAGTGCCCGGCGCCAGCCTAACCGTCGATAGCCTGCGGCTGACGGCTCATCCCGGCCAGGCACAAACGGCCCTGCGACTTGCCCTCCAGGTCCGCAGCACCCAGGCCGATCGCTTCCGCATCGGCTTGCCCACCACTGCCGAATTCGTGCAAGTGTGGATCGACGGGCAACGCCAGCCCTTGCAGGAGGCTCACCAGGACATTGTGCAACTGCCGATCGCGCCGGCGTCACAGCGCCTCGAACTGCACTGGCGTCAGTCCGGCGGCATAACGCCCCACTTCAGCCTGCCCGCACTGGAATTATCCCAAGCGGCGGCCAACCAGCGATTGAATATCGACTTGGGCCAAGATCGCTGGGTTCTGTGGACCCAAGGCCCTTTACTCGGGCCGGCAGTCCTAATCTGGCCGTTACTGCTGGTATTACTGCCGCTCGCCATCCTGTTGGCTCGCAGTCACTTGACGCCGTTAGGTATAATGGGCTGGTTCTTGCTCGGGATTGGCTTGACCCAGGCCCCGCTAGCTGCCGGCAGCCTGGTGGTTCTGTGGTTGCTCGCCCTCGGTGCCCGACAGCGTTGGGGCGCCCAGTGGCGCGCGGGCCGCTTCAATCTCACCCAATTCGGGTTATTGGTTCTGACCGGCCCGGCACTGTTGGCGCTGTTCACAGCAGTACACCAAGGCTTGCTCGGTCAACCCATCATGCATGTCGGCGGCAATGGCTCCAATGCCTATGCACTGCATTGGTATGCCGATCGCGGCGATACCACCACGGCCACCGCGAGCGTGTTGAGTGTCCCCTTGTGGGTATATCGGCTATTGATGCTCGGTTGGGCGCTATGGCTTGCATTTGCCCTGCTTGAATGGCTCCACTGGGGGTGGCGCTGTTTTAGCCAGGACGGTTTATGGCGGCCATTCAAGCTTTGGGACAAACGCCGTTTCGGGCAAAACAACGCAGCAACAGGTGACACTTCATGAGTCCAACATCGCCGCTCGTTTTATTCTTGCATGGCGCCGGTGGCGGCGGCTGGCAATGGCGGGATTGGCGGAGTGCTTTTTGGGCGGCTGGCTTCATCAATACCCGCGCGATCGATTTGCAGCCGAATGCCGCCGGACTCGAGGCGACCAGCATCGATGATTATGTCGCCCAAGCGCGCGCTTGGTGTGAGCAGGAAGACACGCCGAGCATTGTCGTTGGGGCGAGCATGGGCGGGCTATTGGGACTACTGCTCGCGGAAACCTGCACGCCGCAAGCACTGGTACTGGTCAACAGCGTGCCACCCGCTGGTACCGCGGGCTGGCCGCTGCGTTCAAGGGATTTCCCCGATCGGGTTGCCTGGTCGACAGACACGACCATTCAGGATACCCAGGCAAGCATGCCGGAGGCCGACCGCATGACCGCCGCCTGGACCCATGCCCGCTGGCGCGACGAATCCGGTCAAGTGATGCGCACCTTATGGCATGGCGTGCCGGTTAAACGGCCCGCCTGCCCAGTGCTGGTGATCTGCAGCGGTCTCGACAACACCGTACCGACACCTGTCTGCGAGCAGCTTGCCCAGGATATGGGTGCTGAACGCCGCCTGTTTCCCGCCGTCAGTCACGTCGGCGCCTTGATCGGCCCGGAAGCGAGCCGTATCGCCCAAACCGTGGTGCAATGGCTCAGGCAGCTATAGGCAATCAGTAGGATGGGAAAAGCGTTGCGTTCTTATCTATCAAAGGGTTACGGCCCCTACATCTTGTCGATTGGGGGACTACCGGTGTTTAGAGCAAACCGGCTAACATTTCTAATAATTTTGTCATGATGCATACCAACGCAATCATTCAAGCCCGCATGGGTTCCACACGCCTGCCCGGCAAAGTGATGCGGCGCCTGCATGACCGCACGGTCCTCGGCCATGTGGTGCGGCGCCTTCAATATGCCAGCCACATCGACCAGGTCGTCGTCGCCACCAGCGCCAAGGCCAGCGACGATGTCATTGCAGCTGAAGCCGAACGGCTTGAAGTGCCTTGTTACCGCGGCTCGGAAGACGATGTTTTGGCACGCTATGCCGGCGCCGCCGCGGCTACCGCCGCCGATATCGTACTGCGCATCACGTCTGATTGCCCGATGATCGATCCGTATCTCATCGATGCCATGCTGGTACGGTTTAAGGAAGCCTTGGCCGGTGATAACCCCCCTGATTACATGTCGAATACCCGTATCCGCCGCTATCCTCGAGGATTGGACGCAGAGATCTTTACCCGCCAAGCACTTGAAACGATCCATGCACTGAGCACCCAACCGCATGAGCGCGAGCACGTCACGCCTTATCTCTACCAACATCCCGAACAGTTCCGCATTCTCAAGCATGTCGCAGAGCAAGACCATTCCGACTTGCGCTGGACCCTGGATACCGAAGCCGATTGGCAAGTGATCAGTGCCATTTATGACCATCTTTATCGACCGCAAGCACCACCCTTTACCCTGGAAGAAATGCTGGCCGTGGTTGAACGTCATCCCGAGTTAAAGGCATTGAACGCCCACATCAAGCAGAAAAAACTCGGTTAGCTCGCCCCAGCTCATGTCTGCAGATTTAAGCTTCCCTTTGGGCGATCAGAGACTTAGCGCACAGCGCCGCCCCTTTATCGTCGCTGAACTGTCGGCCAATCACGGCGGCACGCTGGCGCATGCCCTCGCAACTGTAGAGGCCATTGCCAAAGCCGGTGCCGATGGACTCAAGCTGCAAACATATACCCCAGCCGAGATGACCCTCGCGCGGGATACCCCACCTTTTTTGATCGATGAGCCAAGCAATCCCTGGCGCGGGCGAACCCTATACGATCTCTACCAGGAAGCCCACACCCCGTGGGAATGGCATGCCCCGCTTTTTCAGCGCGCCCACGAGCTCGGCTTACTCGCGTTTAGCACCCCGTTCTCTCAAGCAGGGGTCGCAAACCTGGAAACCTTAGCGCCACCCTGCTATAAGATCGCCTCCTTCGAGCTCACCGATACGCCGCTGTTAGAGGCTGTGGCCGCCACGGGCCGGCCATTGATTCTTTCCACCGGCATGGCAACACTGGCCGAGATCGACCAGGCCATCCGCACTTGCCGGACTGCTGGCGCCCGGCATATCATGCTGCTGCGTTGTACGAGCGCCTATCCGGCCCCTGCCGAGCAAGCGAATCTGCGTAGTTTGCCGGTGCTGCAGCAAATAACCGGCTGCCCGGTCGGGCTATCCGATCATACATTAGGGTCAGCGGTCGCCATTACCGCCACCAGCCTCGGCGCCGTACTCATCGAAAAGCATGTAACCCTGGAGCGCGCTGCGGGCGGCCCGGATGCCGGCTTTTCACTGGAGCCGGCAGAATTGGCCCAACTCGTGCGAGACACTACGACCGCTTGGCAAGCCCTCGGTCAATTGCATTTTGGTCCGGTTGCTGCCGAGCAAGGCACCCAGGGACACCGTCGCAGCTTGTATGTCACGGCTGACTTATGGGCTGGCGAGCGCTTGAACGAACACAACTTGCAGGCACTGCGCCCGGCACTCGGCCTGCCGCCGAGTTATTATGCCTTGTTGCTTGGCCGGCGAGTGCGGCGGGATATTCCCGCCGGTACGGCCGTTACCTGGTCATTGCTGCTCGATGATGAATAGCTATTGCCGACTCGATGGCAACAGCATGCCGCGGGTCTGCTCGGGCCCGACAACTCGATTCGACCGTAATATAGGCCGTAACATAGGCCGTAGGGCCGGTTTTAACCGCTCCACTGCCCTGCTTCGGGGCAAAGCCAATGACTAGGATAGACCCTTGGCCAGGCCGTTATGCTGATTCAACGCAGCATATTTGAAAGGTATAATTATTGCTGGCATTTGCCAAATCTTTCTGCCACCCATACGACGCAACATGGGGCTCCATGTCGACAAACGATAACGCTATTTGGATCGGTGACCGCCGCGAGCTGTTTCTCGATTACCAGCTCATCGACACGCTCAGCGATGCCTGGCTGCAGTTAAACGTGCAAACCCTCGAGCCCCACTCCCAGGATCAGGCCGTGCATTTTTCCGGGTATCCCACTGACCACGAAAGGGCCTACGCCTACAGTACTGTCCTGCACGAGCCCCCACTGTACAGACTCTACTATCGCGGCTTTGCCGAGCGCGCGAGCAATGCCAAAGAGACGCTCTGTTATGCCGAGAGCGAAGATGGCGTCCATTTCGTCAAACCCGATCTCGGCCTGCACGACGTTGCAGGCTCGAGGCATAACAATGTCCTGCTGACCGATGTGACGGATGGCACGGCGCATAACTTCACCCCCATGCGCGATACCCGCCCCGGCGTGCCCGCCGACCAGCAATACAAGGCGCTGGCAGGTCTGGACGAGGGACTCAAAGCATTTGTCTCGGGTGACGGGATTCACTGGCAGCTGTTGCGGGATGAACCGGTGATCGGCCCGCCGGCACACAGCGAATTCAATTTCGATTCGCAGAATGTCTCATTCTGGTCCGAGGCTGAGCAGCAATACGTCGCTTACTTTCGTACCTGGAAAAGCGGGGTCGAGGGGGTTGTGCTGGATTTCCCAGAACTCGGCACCCGCTGGTTTTCGCGCACGGTGAGCGACGACTATATCCATTGGTCCGAGCCCGAGGAAGTCACGCCGGACAACGGCTGCTATGAACATATTTACACCACTCAAACTCATCCCTATTTCCGCGCGCCGCACCACTATATCGCGCTATGCACCCGCTTTGTCGCCACGGGCCTGGATACCTTCAAGAATTCGGTCGATATCGCCCTGATGAGCAGCCGGCCCGGGACCAGTGTATTCAATCGCAGCTTCATGGAGTCCTTCATTCGCCCGGGCCTGGAACCGGCCCGCTGGGGTAACCGCTTTAATTACACGGCGTATCAGGTCGTCCCCGTCAGCGACACCCACATGGCGATTTATCTATGTGGGGTGAATCATCGCTTGCGAAAATTACGGTTGCGAAAGGATGGTTTTGCCTCCCTGCACGCGGGTTATCGTGGCGGTGAACTCCTCACCAAGCCTTTCATTTTCGAGGGCAACAGCCTAGAGCTGAACGCCGCCACCTCCGCCGTCGGCCAAGTCGCCGTGGAGCTGCAAACAGCGGCGGGCACCCCTATCGACGGCTATACCCTGGCGGACTGCGTGCCGCTCAATGGCGATCGTATTGCCTGGACCGTACCCTGGCAGCGCGGTGACACCGCAACGACAAATGAATTAGGCCAATGGGCCGGCAAGCCGGTGCGCTTGCGCTTCGCGTTACAGGATGCGGATGTGTATTCATTTCAATTCTATCCTGCTAGCGAGTCATGACTACACCGCTGGTTTTTAGTCGTTATGGCATCACTCTCAAAGAGCTGGAGCAGGACGATATCGAATTAGTCCGGCAGTGGCGTAATGATCCGAAAATCGCCGAACTTATGCTCGATCGTTCCCACATCACCCCCGAGCAGCAACAGGCCTGGTTCGAGCAGGTCTCGCAAGCAAGCGATCAATACTATTTCCTGGCCCTGTTTAAAGATCAGGCCATCGGGGTCGCTTCCCTGACCAAGATCGATCGTCAGGCGGGGCATTGCGAGCCGGGCATGTATATTTATAACGACCAATATCGCAATAACATCGTCCCTTTTTGTTTGGCGTTTGCTTTGAATGATTTGGCCTTCGAGACATTCGGGCTGACTCGTCTGCTGGGAAAGATTTACACGGACAATAAGGCTTCCTTGGAATTTCACCAAGCCTGTGGTTATCGTTTCCAGCGCAGAGCTGAACACGAAGCACTGGAATATTATAGCTTGAACTGGCCCGATTACCTTGCCGCCCGGGCGGCAATCACGCGTTTTATCCGTTATTGAACCATGAAAACACTTGCCCAAGTATTTGCTGAAGGACTCGCCATCGAGCTTGCCGAGGTCAACGAAGCGCTTATTTATCAAGGCATTCCTCAATGGAATTCAGTCGCCCACATGCGCCTGATCGCACTCATGGAAGAAACCTATAACATTCTGCTCGATACGGACGACATCATCGCCATGAGTTCATTCGCCAAGGCCCGCAGCATCCTGGAAAAATATGGCGTCAGTGGGCTTTAACCCATGACAGATTTGCTTACCGGCTATACGATTCTGATCACCGGCGCCAACAGGGGCATTGGCCGGGCCATGGCGACCTTATTCGCTCAACATGGCGCCACGCTGTTCCTCAACGGTCGTCAAAAAGCACCGCTGATCACGCTCGCCACTGAGCTGCAATCCCGGCATGCCATCGAAGCCCATGCACTGCCCTTCGATGTCAGCGACCCCCAAGCCGTCAAACAAGGGTTTCGGGGATTATTGGCACAAACTCAATCCCTGGATGTCTTGGTCAATAATGCCGGCGTCTTGCAGGATGCCCTGCTTGGCATGGTGACCACAGATCAACTCGACGCGCTGTTCCATACCAATACCCACAGCGTGATTTACTGTGCCCAATACGCTGCCCGCCTGATGCAGCGCCAGCAGGCCGGCAGCATTATCAATATAGCCTCCATCATCGGCCAGACGGGTAACGCGGGCCAAGCCGCCTACAGCGGCAGCAAGGCCGCGGTGATTGGCATCACCCGCTCGCTGGCCAAAGAACTTGCCGAACAGAATATTCGCGTCAATGCCATCGCTCCCGGATTTATCGATACCGATATGGCGCATTCGCTATCGACTGAACAATTCGAGGCACGCGTAGCGAGTATCGCCATGGGCCGGATCGGCAGCCCCGCAGAAGTCGCCAAAACCGCGCTGTTTTTGGCCAGCGATCTGGCTTCTTATGTTACCGGCCAGGTCATCGGTGTGGATGGGGGCATGCTGATTTGAGCCTCTGGCAAGCCATCAGTGACCATCAAGGCACCGCCTTATTAAGCGATACCGGGACAACGCTCAGCTATGCCCAGCTGCGCGATCGAGTCCAGCAACAACAGGCGCAACTTGGCCAGGACCGCCAATTGGTCCTGTTGCTGGCCGACAACACCGCTGCCAGCATTATTGCCTATTTGGCCTGCCTAGCAGGTCAACATCCCGTGATTCTGCTGCCGGCTGCCAGTGCCGCCGACACCATCGCCACCATTTGCCAGCGCTATCGCCCTCATTGGCTGATCCAGGCCGACGGCGAAGCGAATCACCAGCATACTGAGCCCCTACCGCTCGCCGCTGAGCTTGCCGTACTGCTCAGCACCTCGGGCTCGAGCGGACAGGCCAAACTAGTGCGGCTCAGCCATACCAATCTGGCCGCCAATGCGGCATCCATTTGCCACTATCTAGGTATGCATGCCGCCGACCGCGCCATCACTGCGCTGCCCATGGCGCATGCCTACGGCCTGTCGGTGATTAACAGTCACTTGTATTGCGGTGCCTCGCTGTTTCTGACCCAGGCCAGCATTACCCAGGCCCCGTTCTGGCAGGCCCTCAAGGAACAGGCCATCACGCAGCTGCCAGGCGTGCCTTATAGCTATGAAATCTACGAGCGCTTAGGGTTACGACGCCGGCACTGGCCGTCGCTGCGCCTGTTGACCCAGGCCGGGGGCAAACTCCCGGCAGCACAAGTTCTCAAGTTCGCGCAGTGGACACAAGCCGAAGGCATTGCCTTCTATGTCATGTATGGGCAAACCGAAGCCACGGCGCGTATTGCCTATCTGCCGCCTGAACTGGCCTTGGCGCATCCCGACAGCATCGGTATCCCCATCCCCGGGGGAGAGTTGACTATTGTCGACAGTGACGGGAACACATTGCCCGAAGGCCCGGGCGAGCTGCGCTACACCGGCCCCAATGTCATGCTCGGCTATGCGCAAAGCCTGGCCGATTTGGCCGCGCCGTCGCCCCCGGAGCCCGTGCTGGATACCGGCGATCTCGGCTATCGCGACAGTAACGGGCTGTTTTATGTGACCGGCCGCCGCACCCGCCAGATCAAGCTTGCCGGCAGCCGCTGGCAGCTCGACGCCCTGGAACAGAGCTTGCGCGAACAAGGCCTGGAAGTGCTGTGCTGCGGCACGGACGAGCATCTGTGCATTGCCTGCTGCGGGGCCGCCGACCCAGCCGGCCAACGCGCCAGGGTGCAGCGTTATCTGCAGGAAACCCAGCGACTCCATCCCAGCCAATTCGAGATCCGCGCCCTGACCGCCATCCCCCGCACTGACGGCGGCAAGGTCGACTATCCTGCCCTAACCGCTCAGTTCGGGACGACACCATGACGGCAGAGGCCGAGCAGCTGCTGCAAGCCCCCGTGTATGCATTGCCGCAGGCAGCAAAGCGCGCCGTATTATTGCCGCACCTGAATGCCCTCAATGCCTATCATGACCGCCACTGCCCAGCCTTTCGGCGCTTGCGCACGGCCACCAAGCTGCCCCTGCAGGCTTCGGACTATACCGAACTACCCATGCTGGCCACAGCCCTGTTCAAGCATCGCCAGCTCAGCAGTATTTCCAGCGATACGGTCTACAAGACGCTAACCTCTTCCGGCACCACGGGCGAGGCCTCGCAAATCACCCTGGACCGCACTACGGCCACTCTGCAAAGCAAGGCGTTAATCAAGATCCTGCAGCAATTCATCGGCAAACAGCGCCGGCCCATGCTGATTATCGATGCGCCCGGCGTTCAGCACGAACAGACGCATTTCACGGCCCGCAGTGCCGGGGCTCTGGGGTTGGCCCTGGCCGGGCGCGATCATCATTATGCCCTGACCGCCGACATGCAGCCTGACTGGGGGGCAATCGAATCATTTGACGAACGCTATGGGACCCAGCCGGTCCTGCTATTCGGGTTCACTTATCTGATTTGGCAATACTTCTTAAAACCGCTTAAGGAGGCCAATAAATCCCTGCATCTGACCCAGGGAATTCTGTTTCATAGCGGTGGCTGGAAAAAGCTGGCTCATTGCGCTGTCGATCAGGCAACCTTCGACCATCAGTGCACGGCATTACTCGGCATCCGAGACGTGCACAATTTCTATGGCATGGCCGAACAGACCGGCTCGATTTTTATCGCCTGTGAACAGGGCTATTTACATGCGCCGGTGATGGCCGATGTGCTAATCCGCGACCGCGACACCTTGGCCCCACTACCCCATGGTCAGAGCGGGCTTATCCAGGTCTTATCGGGGCTGCCGCTGAGTTACCCCGGGCATAGCCTGTTGACCGAGGATGTCGGGGTTTGCCTGGGCGAGGATGACTGCCCATGCGG
>CAYFSA010000076.1:0-13714 GCA_964345605.1 uncultured Ectothiorhodospiraceae bacterium | reverse complement strand
GCTGACGCTGGCGCTCTTGGGCCAGGCCGGTTTGTTCGTCGCGGGCCTGGGTCAGATCAATTTGCTGCTGTTGCAGCGAATGCAGCCGAGGCGTCAGCCAGGCTTGCCAATCCCGGGCAAAGACCGCTTCGCCAAGTGCCGGATGATTGCTCTCGATCAATTCAACACAACGATAGCCCAGCGGCGCTAAATACGACTCGAGCTCAGTGAAGGCGGCCCCCTCAATGGACGGGGTGTCGGTCGACAGCACAACCCTGGCCCAGACGATGTTCCAATATTCAAGCTCATGCCCGGCACCCTTGAGAACCGGCAATGCCGGCAAACAGTCAACCAGACACCATATCCCTGAAGCATGATGAAAATCAGCAAGGTCGGCTGTTTCCAGTAAGCTATCCAGACGGGTCGTCGTTACTGGATGCGCGGCGGTCGTACGCAGATTAGGCCAGAGGAAACGCCACTGTTCCGGCGGCAGCAGGCCGGATTCCGCAGGATTGCTGGCAAAATAAAAATCAGCCTCACCCGCCTCCTGCGCAAGCGCAACAGCTTGGGTCACCCAGGGCTCAGCCTTACTCGTCAGCCAGCTGAGGGCCTCGGCTCGGGGTTCGATGAGCAGCGCCCGGGGAACCTCCCAGGCATGCCAACAGTGCATAAGGCCCGTACCCTGTCCGGCACCCACATGAATCATACCTGTCGGGGGATATAATTGCCGCAGCACTTGCAGCGTTTCAGGTTCAGTAGACGATGGCATCACTTGCATTCTGCGCTTAATTCGGCGCTTTGAGAATAGCCGCCACCGCACGTTGCTTAGGCGGTTTCACAGCCGTTTTTGGGGTTGCTTGCTGGCGGGTCTTGGAGCGCTTCAGCCCCCTTGCCTGCACAATCGTTTGCATTAAGCGAACGGCATTCTCCCATTCCTCCCAGGAACGCTTCAGCGTTGGGTTGGTCTGGCGCAGGTAGGTAAAATAAAGCGGTAAATCGTCGATAAGCTGGTTAATGAGCTGGCGATCCGGGGCGGCAAGCTGTTGCCAAATGCCAATATCGACATCATCGGGCGCAGCAAAGCGCAATTCGAGCTTAGCACCAAAATCGTTGCGCGATTCCTCGAACCAATGCCTAAAGACCCGCGCCCCTTCACCTGCGGGAAATTCGAGCTTGGGCAAGGTACCGAATTGCCTGGCCACAATATCATCACAGGCCACCCGGAATTCAAAACAGGGGTAGGTTTGTCCGCCATACTCGACATTATCAAGCATGATCCAAAGATGCTCGTACCCCCCCGGATCGACATACTCCTGCGTCAGACTGATGCGGTCAAAACGCAGTAGCTCGGGCCAGGCGGCCAGGGTGTTCTGAGTCGCCTGCAGGGCTTGCTGCCATTGTTGCTGATCGATCTGATCGGCACAGGTTGCGGTCGCCAAACAATCGTTAAGCAGCGTCACCACGCGTTTCAGTAATGCCCAATCGCTGGTGCTCAATTGGTTCATCGCATGGTTCGGATCAGCTGAATCCAAGCTCGGATCACACGCCACTTCCGCTTGTCCCGCGGCTATGGCAGGCCAGCGGAGCAGCGGTGCCGTACCCGCTTCGGTTTGCCCAAAAATGACCGATACTTGGCCATTATGCCGCAGTGTCCGGACGATCAGCTCAGGAAGCGTTCCAGTTGAGCCAACAAATTGCGAAACACGCCAAGTGATTTGCGGCCCCACTTGCTCCTCGGTGATGGCCAGTACTTCGAGGGCTTGGTAGTCATAAAAGTCGGGATAACGGGCGAGCAGTTTTTGCCAACGGTTTTCGTAAACATTGAGCTGTTCTTTGGCTTGCTGATGCTCAAGGAAGTAATGCTCGAGCTCTTCCTGCACTTGATGCAGCTGCTGCAAAAGCAGCTCGTTTTCTTCCTGAGCTTCCTCTTTCTCGCGCTGCAGGCTTGCCTTGGCGTCAGCCAGCTGATCCCGCTCCTGTTGATGCGTTTGGGCCAGGCGCGCCTGCTCATCCCGAGCCTGGGTTAAACCCTGGGTGTCTTGCTGCAGCTTAGCCTGGGTCCGCTCAAGCTGTTCGATCTGCTGGCGGGCTTCATCATGCGCCTGTCTGGCCTGCTTTTCCGCCGCTTTGGCGGCTTGCTTATCGGCTTCGAGCTGCTTGATCTGTTGCTGGGCCTTGTTCCGGGCTTGATTAGCTTGCTTTTCCGCTTCCTTGGCGGCATTAAGCTCTGTTTCAGCCTGCTGGACTTTATGAAGCGCTTCATCCCGGGCCTGGGTCAATTCCTTGATGGTTTGGTTAAGCGTGGCTTGATGCTTTGCGGCTTGATCAACTTCGGCTTGTTTGCTATCCAATGCCGCTTGCGCTTCCTGCTTGGCGAGAAATATCTGCTCGAGCTCTTCCTGCACTTGATGCAGCTGCTGCAAAAGCAGCTCGTTTTCTTCCTGAGCTTCCTCTTTCTCGCGCTGCAGGCTTGCCTTGGCGTCAGCCAGCTGATCCCGCTCCTGTTGATGCGTTTGGGCCAGGCGCGCCTGCTCATCCCGAGCCTGGGTTAAACCCTGGGTGTCTTGCTGCAGCTTAGCCTGGGTCCGCTCAAGCTGTTCGATCTGCTGGCGGGCTTCATCATGCGCCTGTCTGGCCTGCTTTTCCGCCGCTTTGGCGGCTTGCTTATCGGCTTCGAGCTGCTTGATCTGTTGCTGGGTTTGATAGAGCTGATGATAGTCGTTGATGCTTGCCGTTATGGTCGGCGTCTGCCATTGTTCGTCGGTCATGCTTGCCTCAGCACACTGCGACAAACTTGCTTGCAGCTCATGCTGTAACGCCAATAACTCGGGATAATCCTGCATGTACTGCTGACACAGATAACGCTTCAGGGCATTGGGCTCAGAACACTCGCAACTGAGCTCAGCCGATGGCGCCAGGGGTAACGACCATTGCCCACTGACCTGCCGTAGCCAGTCCGCAGGATTGGCCAACACCACGGCAGGATCGATTAGCATACTGCGATCCCAATACCGCAGATGAAAGCGCAGCATGGCTTCGGTATAACGCTGCCAGTCGGTCAAGGCTTGCTCGATGCGTGCCGGATCGCTGTCGATGACCGTGCTTAAGACACGCATTACCGATGTCGCCGTCAGCAGAAAATGGATGTCGCTGTCAAATGCATACCAAAAATCCAGCAGCCAGGTGCTGTCAGGAGCGGCCCAATACCACACGCTTTGCTGATGATTGGCCAACAATATGTCCGCGGCGAGCTGCTCCCAAAGCCGGCCGACCTGATCGTTTGCCACCGGCACTTCGCCGGTTTTCTGCAGCACGCTGGCATGCCAGTCATGCAGCGTATATTCCTGGCCCTGGCGAACCCCGGGTAAGGCTTCCTGCGCCCCAACTTGAGCGAGCAGTTGGGAAATCAGGACAAGATCGGGGGAGTGGCTCCCCGTGACACAAATCGTTTTCATAGGCCTATGCTGTGCTGCTGCTCTTGATTGCAATTGGCTGTTGAGCCTTGAACCTTGTCCGAGTCAACGCCGCCCAACCACAGTAAAATGGGTATAGGCCTTTCCCAGCGAGAGCTGATCATGCCGAGAAATGGTGACGTTGGGAAATCCATATAAGGGCAGGGCCTGGACGAACAGCCCCGGCGTGAACCGCCACCAGACATCCCAGATTTGATTTTCCCGCGACGGCGCAAGCCATTGTAGCGGCCGGCGATCGGCATCGGCAAAGCTCAGTATTTCCTGTTCGGTGATCACAATAGCTTCATCCACGCTGTCCGCACAGACCTGCAGGACCTGCAGGGGATCGCGGCAATGCAGCAGTACGCCGCCGAGCACAGCCAGGTCAAAACGACCGAGCTCGGCCGGTGGGTGGGTGGCGTTGCCGTAGACCATGCGAGTGCTGGAGCCGAGCAGCCGATGAGCCAGCCAAAAACCGCACTTGATCTTGCGCATGTGCTCACGGCGATCCTGGCGGATGGCCGTTTGGTTCAAATCGGGCTGCGGCACCAGGTTCCATACGACTGCTTCACTCACTTCCAGGCCGACCACCTCCCGCGCTCCGGCATTTTCCATATAGAAGCTCAAAAAACCGCTGGCCGGACCGAATTCCAGCACCCGACGGCCGTTCAATGCCACATTGCCGAGGTAGGCGGTGGCATTGGGCCGCAGGTCGACATGCCCTGGTATTACCCCCAAACCCGGCAATTCCATGGTGTGGTAGAAATGGCATTCACTCACCTCTTCGACGTGCCAGGGCTCAACGAACAGGGCACTCATGGCGCATACCCCAAGGCCCGCAAGCACGGCGCCATGGCCTCAGCGCAGACGCCCTGCAGCTCAGCCGAGAGGTCCTGCCGCCAGCGCCCGACACTGGCTTGCGGCTCGGCACTAGTGCGGTGATAAACCATCTGTGGGGTATCGGCCTGGGCGTGGCTGAGCATGGCATCAATCACGGCCGTATCGGCTTCCAGCGCCAAGGCTGCAAGCAAAGGGGACAAGGTCTCACGCGGTGTGCTGATCAGATCCTCGTAACGCAGCAGGTAGGCACTCGGATTGGCTTCCAGGAAATGGACGAGCTGCTGACAATGCTGGGCCAATTGGCGTGCATAGTCACTGTCGTCGCCCGCTCTTTCCCGCCCGAAGGCGGCATAGCCGCGCTTGGCATTGAAGGCCAGCACGGAAGCCAGCATATCCCGCGGATCGCGACAGAGCACGATGGCTCGGGCACCCGGATACAGCGCTTGTAGCAAGCGCAACCGCTCGATCGACGGCGGCGCTTTCTCCAGATACCAGGCGAACGGGCCGGCCCAGCCTTCGGCCGCGGCAAGGCGGCGGTAAAACCCCTCGGTCGCCGCCAGGCCATAGTCCATGGCGAGCCGCACGGCCTCATCTGCAAACCAGTCGAAGACACGCTCATCCGGCAAAAAATGCGGATTGGGGCCTAAGCGGCGGGGATCATTGAACTGCTCGAAATCCGGCTCCGTTTGCCGCGGTGGCCGTGCCTGGACCGCAACCAGATGCGCGTAATATTGGGCGATGCGGGTTTCGTGGGGATATTTGCGGTCGTAGAGGATGCTCGGATGCCCGCCTAGCAGGCGCATGGCATAGGTCGAGCCGGTACGTCCCAGGGTCGTTAACAATAGGGGCTGAATGGGCGGTTGCGTGGCAGCGCAATAACGGGCCCGGCTGCCCTCGAGGCGGGCGAATTCGGTCGCCCGGCAATGCTCGCCATACGCCGACAGGACGATGCGAAACCGCTCCGGCAGATCAAACAGGCTGATGATCACGAAGAAGGGTCGGCGCTCGCCGGCGGTAAACAGCACCCAATCCGGCAGCGGCTGCCCGTTGACCCGGACCGCGATCCGCGAAGCATCGAGATCGGGGGCTTCCAAACGGCCCGCGATCTGCAGGGCATAGCGATTCATGGCCCGCCCTTCTGGCGGCTCGTCCATGACCACCGTGCCCAGCGTATGGCTGAGTCGAATAGTGGTAATCTGCAGTAAAGCGCTCATGAGCCAGCCGGCGGTGTTTCGAGCAGCACAACGTCAAGCTGCTGCGCGAGCTGCTTGCTGCCCCGGTGCCCTGCGTGGGTCAGACGCATGCGCTCGATGCATTTGCTGGGGCGCGGGCCGCCTGATAAAGCGCCCGATAGGCCTCAGCACAAGTCTGCATGTCGGGCACCGGCGGCAAGCGCCGGGTCAGCTTGCGGGCCAGTTTGGGCTCGGCCAGCACACGCTGCATTGCGGCGGCCAGGGCTGGCGGGTCGTTCGGGGGTACATGCAGGCCATGGACCTCGGGCGTGACCCGCTCGGCCATGCCGCCGATACCGGAGCAGATCACCGGGCGCCGGTTCAAAAAGGCCTCGCTGATCACCAGAGGATCGTTTTCCCACCAGATTGACGGCATGACCACCCAGTCGACCGCCGCCATGAGCGAGCTGACCGCATGCCGGTCGTAGGCTCCATGCACTTGGGCGAGCTCACCAAGGGTTTCCAGAAGCTCGAACAGGCGGCTCTTCAATGATTCGGGGGCATACTGATCGCTGCCGTGCAGCACCACTCGAAAGCCGGTTTGTCCCTCGGCTTGGAGTAAACAAGCCGCTTCCAGCAGCACTCGAATCCCTTTGGCCTCATTAAAGTGGCCAAAGAAGCCAAACCTCACGGGTGCCGAGGGCTCGACCGAGCGCCGGACTGAACCGCGCTTGATGCCAGTGCTGGTGTCAGCGGCCCGGCCTCCTGCTGGGGCAGGATAGCCATTGGGAATATGCTGGACTCGCTCGGCAGGCAGCCCCCAGTCGATATAGCGCTGGGCCAGGAAGCGCGAGGGGGCGACAAAGACATCCGCCAGGGCCAGGGCGTTTTTGACAAAGCGCTCCCGCAGGCGGAAATTCATCGCTCCCCATTCCGGGAAGCATTGCGCGCAGCGGGCCGGCGTGGCCCGCTCGCAAAGCCGGTCCTCGCCGGTGGTAATCATCAGGCCATCGTGATGGCAGATGGGGTAATAATCATGCAGGGTCACAATAATGGCCGCATGGGGCAGCTGCCGACGGGCGATCACCAGGCTCTCCAGGCCGAGCAGGAGAAAATGATGAAAATGCACCACATCGGGCTGCTCGGCCTGAAACAATTCGCCCAGGCCTTGCAGGACGCCAAGGGTATCGAATTGCGACAGGTGAAAGGACTTAAAGCTGCCGGCCGCGATAATGATATCGCCGCTTTCCTCATTATCGGCGCTGAACGGGGTACCGGCGTGGGGCTTGCGGTAATGCGCCAAGGCCGCACCGATAAAGCGGGCCTGCCAGTCATCCCAGGCATTTTGCGTAGCGGCCAGGGCATGAGCGATGATTTCGGTGCCGCCGGCATGGAAGTCCGGATGATTATGCGCGAGATGGAAAACTTTCATGCCGCTGCCTGGGTTTGCCGGGTAGGATTTGCAAGGGTGGCCGCGCTGGCCTGCGTCTCGGTTTGCTGCTCGGCGGTGACGGTAGCCTCCAGCTCATCGCGCATCAGTGCCTCAATGGCCGCCCCCCATCTTTGGGTATGCAGCCAGCCGTTATACCGATCGACCGGCTTGCCCCAGTAGTCGCTGTTGCGCCGGATGGACAGGCGCTCGAGATGATACAGCGCGATCGCACCGAAATAATGGACCCGCCCGCCGGCCGCCCGCACTTTCAGGCACAGATCGGAATCCTCGAAATCGCCGATGACATAGTCTTCGCTCAGTCCCCCCAGCTTTGTAAACCGCTTGCGCTCGATCATCAGGGCAGCTGCCGTGACCGCCGGCACTTCGCGGGAAACCTGGGCACGCTCCAGATCGCCGGGCAGGCCTTTCGCATAATGATGGTTGGTCCACCAGGGCAGCAGATCGGCCACAAAGTACATCCCCGCATGCTGCAGCGAGCCATCGGCGAACAGCAGGCGCACGCCTGACACCCCGTCACCGGCCTGTTCCTCGTGCCAGGCCTGCCATGACTGCAGCCACCCCGGCGCGGCCGGGATCACGTCCGAGTTAAGCAAGACCAGCAGGCGCCCCTTGGCCAGCAATGCCCCGATATTGGTCGCCCCGGCAAAGCCGTAATTGGCGTCCAGGGTAATCAGGCGCAACGGCAGGCCGTATAGCCAATGCAGGTCGTTCAGCAGTTGCTGCACATCGGTCTGATCCTCGGGCCGGTCCAAGACATAGATGATCTCGGTTGCCGAGAAATCCGGGTCGGTAGCGAAGGCATGAACCTGATGGCGGATAAACCCATATTCGCGATACAGGGGGATGATCAGGGAAACGGCAGGCTTGCCGTCGAGCTGGCCGAAATGCTGCTGGGCGGCGACCGATTTGCGCTGGTTAATGGTTTGCTGCAAGGCCGCCAGGGCCGGATGCAGTACATGCTCGAGCAGATCAGGGGTGATCTGGGTCGGCGGAATCTGGTCGAGGACGACGCGTCTGGCCTCCCGCGCATCACCGGTGTACACGGGCGACACCCAATCGGCCCACGCCCCGCCCGGCAGACCGACTTGCAGTCGTACTTGGCGAATCCACCGGGCACCCCGCTGCAAGGGCACGTAGGCCACGAACACCTCGCGCGCGGCCTGCGCTTTGGTCGCGGGCACCCGGTAGCGGCGCACATAGGTGTCGATGGGCAGCTGCTCGCCGAGCGGCGTTTTCAGCGCCAGGCCCTGAATCAACCCATGCCGGTCTGTCAGGGTACCGGCGAGGAACAAACCGGCATCGGCAATCGGTACACAGCAATCGAATGAGCAGACAATGCCGAGGCGGGGATGCTCGAAGGATTGAGGCAGCAGATCCTGACGTAATTGCAGGGCGAGCAATTGCTGCCCGAGCGGCGCTTTGTCTGCGGCCGACCCCGGCATGGCATGAATGACATCACCGAAGGTCTCGCGCACCCGCATGGCCACCGCCGCATCCTCGGCCTGCAAGCGTTGCTGCAGGCCGACAAACCCCTGCGGGGCTGCGGCGGGCAGCTGCAGGCGCATGAATGCCGCCTGCAGGGGAGCTACCAAGACCAGCAAAGGCAGGCTCGGGGGGCGACCCAGCAGCGCAAAATGCCGCTGACCGTGCAGCTCGGCGCGGCGATAAACAGCCTGCGCAAATTGCTCCGCGCCCACGGCAACACAAGCTGGGTCATGGCTCAGGCTGTGGTCACTGGTTTCGAGGTACTCAACCCCATCACCTATGCGCACCGCAGCGTCCACCGGATAAGGCGCGGGGGGGTGCTGCTCGAACCAGGCATGGACTGCCCGGGTCACTTCAGCCTCTTGAGCCAGCCCCATATCCCGACCGCCTTCCAGCAGAAGCATAGTGACCAGCATGCGAGCCCAAGGCGCACCGACTTGCTGCAGACAGGTCGTCGAATCATTCAGCAGGGGCCCCTCAAATGGCTCGGTATTACTGTCAATCCGCAAATTGGGCGAAGCACTCGCTTCCTGGAGCAGCGCCGGCTGCCGCTGATGCCATTGCAGCAGCACCACTGTGCCTTCAAGTCGCTGCTGCTGAGCGTCCATAACCCCCCGGAAACGCCGGGCGCGCCACCGCTGGCAGGGGTTGCCGCTCAAGCTGAATTCGGTCTCCGCTGACAGGCCCGGCACGCTCACCAGGAGCATGGCCAGATGGCGCGAGGTCAGGCGCGCAAACACGACTTCCTGCATAAACCGCCTCAAAAACTGATGTTTATCGGTCACAAGCAGCGCTTGGGGAAGGTATCTCGTTCCCACGCGCTGCGTGGGAACGAGATAACCCAGCAGTCGGGTTACGCTGCGCTAACCTGACCTACGGTGCCGGGTAGGGTCGGTTTCAACCGACCGCCTCGCCTGCAGGCAGGCTCGGCGAGGCGGGTTAAAACCCGCCCTACAGGCACCCTTCCGGCCAGCGCATGAGCTTAACTTAATGGTAGTGACTATCTCGTTCCCACGCGCTGCGTGGAACGAGATAACGAGAAGCAGACGCTATACCTCGCTCAGCCACCGCCACCTGCTGAACGTACCCGCTGCAATAGGCGAAGTATGCTAACATACAACCACACAAAAGTAATAAGCATACTCAAGGCGCAGTACCACTCAGCATGCCGGGGTAAAACGCGGGTCTCGATCTGCTCGAAGCGGGCAAAGTCCAAAGTCAGATTCAGGCTGGCGACCACGGCCACGAAGCCGGTCCACAGGACACCGCCCCAGCCGGCCCCATGGATAACGGGCAGCCGCATGCCGAATACCCACACCACAAAGCTGAGCAGATAGACGACGGCCACAACGGTCGTGGCCGCGATCACGGTAGCGCGAAAACGCGCAGTGACTTGGATCAGCCCGGTCCGATAGCCCACGAACAGCACCGCACATACCGCCGTGGTGACGACGATGGATTGCATGGCGATGCCCGGATGCCGCGACTCGAATGCCAGCGCCAGCCCACCGCAAAACAAGCCGCCAGCCAAAGCAACCAGCGGTGCGGTCAGCGGCGCCCAAACGGGCCGGTAGGCTGTCAGCATGGTCAAACCGAAGGCAATGACGCCGCCGGCGAAGGCGGCATTGCCCACCGCATCCACCACGGGTTGCCGGCCTGCTGCCAGAGCGGGGTAAAATTGCAGCCAGAGCGCCGCGTAAGTGAACACGAACAGCATCAGACAAACGCCGCTGGCCAGCCAGGCACCGCTGCGGGTCGCCCGGGCCTGCGCGGCCCCGAGCGGCGGCCAGTTCACACGGCCAAGTCGCCGGGGAGTCAGGAGCGGACTGCCGGGAGGAGGAAGAAAGACCATGACCTTACCAGACTCAATGGGATCGATTGCGAATGATCGCGATTGAGAGCCTGCGGTGCAATGCGCAGAGATACTCGCTCCCACGCGCTGCGTCCCGTTCTCGCCGCAGCGCGGCAGGTCTGCATTCCCACGCGGCGCGTGGGAACGAGAAGAACTAGAAAGTCTGCGGGCTGTATTTGCAGTCCCAGCCCCAAACCCCTAAGCTAAACACTCTATTTATTTCCTGCCACACAACAAATGGCATGCCTGAGATTAACGAATTAAAACAAGCCCTGCGCACTTTCCGCGGATCGCTGTGGACCGCCGGCATCATGAGCTTTTTCATCAACTTATGCTTCATGGCCCTGCCGGTCTACATGATCCAACTGCATCAACGGGCAGTGCCGGCGCAGAGCGAGCATACCCTGTTCGCGTTAACCGCCATCGCCCTGTTCATCTTCGCGGTCATGGGCGGCCTGCAGATCCTGCGCGGGCGGATGCTCGTGCGGGTGGGCAATCGTCTGGAACGGGCCATGGACGACCGGCTTTTCCATGCCATGTTTCAAAAGGATCTGCTCCAGCCCGGCAGCGGTTCCTCGCAGCCGATCGGCGATCTCACCCAACTGCGGCAGTTTCTCTCCGGGCAGGGTCTGACCGCGATTTTCGACGCCCCCTGGGCGCTGATTCTGGTCACCCTGCTGTTCATCCTGTCGCCCTGGATCGGGCTTCTGGCCCTGGTCGCGACCCTGACCTTCATCGTGCTCGCGGTGCTCAATGCCTACCTGACCCGCGATGCCCTGCGGGCCGCCAATCGGGAGGCCAATTATTCCCGCGATTTTCTCAACCATAATCTGCGCAACGCCCCGGTTGTGCATGCCCTGGGAATGGAGCCGCAAATTCGCCACCGCTGGCTGCGCCACCATATCGCCTTTTTACGCCAGCAAACCACCGCCAATGATTACGGCAAGCTCATCAGCGACATCACTGGCCCCTTGCGATATATCTTTATTATTCTGGGCATGGGCCTGACCGCCTATCTCATCATCGCCGAGGGGATGTTCGGTGCCGGCATGATTTTCGTGACCATGATCATCCTGCGGCGGGCCTTAGGGCCGATCATGCATGTCATCAATGCCTGGCCTAGTTTTATCAACACCCGCATGGCTTATGACCGGCTGCAAAGCCTGCTCAGCGAAATCCCGGCGCAAACCCGGCGCATGTCGCTTCCTCCACCCCGGGGTTATATCGATGTCACCAACGCGGTCGTTATCCCCCCCAAAGCGAAACTTCCCATCCTGCGCGGGGTGAACTTCAGCATCGCGGCCGGTGAGGCAGTGGGCATCATTGGTCCGAGCGCGGCCGGGAAAACCTCCCTGGCGCATGCCTTGCTGGGGATCTGGCCGGTGCGCGGCGGCGATATTCGCCTCGATGGCGCGGATATCACCCACTATAACCGCGACGAGCTTGGCCCCTATCTCGGCTATCTGCCGCAGGATATCGAGCTGTTCGGCGGCAGCGTCAGCGAAAATATCGCCCGTTACGGCAAAGTCGACTCCCGCAAGGTCGTAACCGCTGCAAAGCTGGCTGGCGTACATGAGATGATCCTCCATCTGCCGCAGGGTTACGATACGCCGCTCGGCAGCGGCGGCCTGAATCTCTCCCCGGGACAGCGCCAGCGCATTGGCTTAGCGCGGGCGGTTTATGACGACCCGGTCTTGGTGGTCCTGGACGAGCCGAATGCCAACCTGGACGATCAAGGCGAAATCGCTTTGCAAACCGCAGTCACCAGCCTTATCGAACGCGGCACGACCCTGTTCCTGATCAGTCATCGGCCGGGGATCTTACGGCAAATGCATAAGCTGATCGTTTTGCAGGACGGCCAAATGGCCCTGTTCGGGCCAACTGAAAAAGTTCTGGCTAAACTGGCTAACAACAAAGAGCACAATGTGTTGTCGCTTGACCAGGCTCGTTTGTCGTTGCAGACCTGATTCATGAAGGATGTGTTATGGCGTTAATCGACGCTTCTGCCCAAACCCTTGCGGATATCCCCACTAACGACCGCATCTATGCCCGGTTCGGCTTATTGTTCCTGCTGTGCACCTTCGGTGTGCTAGGACTCTGGGCCGCCGTGGTACCGCTTGACAGTGCGGCATCTGCCGGTGGTCAGGTGGAAGTCGCCTCGGCCCGCAAGACCATCCAGCACCTGGAAGGCGGCATTGTCGCCGCCATTGAGGTCGATGATGGCGACGTGGTGGCCGCTGGCGACCCTCTAGTCCGTCTGGATACCACCCAGGTCAAGGCCGAGTTGGAAGCGGTCCGGCTCAAGCTCTGGACATCGCTGGCACGGCTGGCCCGCTTGGAAGTCGAACGCCGGCAGGCCAATTCGATCGAATTTCCTACCGCTCTGCTGCAGCATGAAGACCGGCCGCAAGTGCAGCAGATGATGACGACACAACTGCAAGAGCTGCAGGCTCGCCGAGAGGCCCTGTCCAGCGAAATCGAGGCCGGTGAGCAGCGTATCGAACAACTGCGTGAACAGATTAGCGGGGTCAGGCAGCAGATGAAAGCCGAGCAGGCCCTGGTCCAAAGTTATCGCGAAGAAGTCGAGGAAATGCGCGGCCTTTATGAGCGGCGCATGATCGAGAAAGACAAGCTGCGTCGGGCCGAACGTCAGTTGCATACGACTCGGGGCGACCTGAACGAACATCGCGCCGAAGTCGCCGAATTGGCCGCCAGCATCAAGGAGCAGGAACTGCAGATTATCCGCGCCCGGCGCGAATTCCACAAAAGCGTCATGGCCAGCTATCAACAAACCGAGTCGACCATCATGGAGGCCCGCACCCGGCTCGGGGCCCTTGAGGACAAGCTCAAGCGCACCACTATCCAGGCACCGGTTGGCGGCGAAGTCGTGGGCCTGAAGATTCACACCATCGGCGCGGTGATTCGTCCCGGCGAGCCGATCATGGATCTCGTACCCACCGAGGATCAGATGATCATCAAGGCCCGTGTGAGCCCGGACGACATTGACGATGTCCGCCGTGGGCTGGCGGCCGAAGTGTGGTTCACCGCCTTCAATACCTATATCAATGAACCGGTTGCAGCGGAAGTGATCACCGTCTCGGCGGATGCCCTGACCGACGAGAAAACCGGCGACACCTATTTCGAGGCTATTCTGCAAGTGACCGCGGCGGGACTTGAAACCATGCGGCAGCAGGAAATTACCGCACAGCCGGGTATGCCCGCGAGCGTGCTGATCAAAACCGGGCAGCGGACCTTGATGAATTACCTACTGCAGCCCTTTGCCGAAGCCTTCCGGTATGCCCTGCGAGAGCCGTAAGGCAAGGGTGCCTGGAGAGGCGCCTGTAGCCTGTAGGTCGGGTTAGCACAGCGTAACCCCACGACTTGCTGGTCTGCTGGTTACTGGTTCCCACGCGCTGCGGCGAGAACATACTACCCGGGGCGCGGCGCGCCCTATCTGCATTCCCACGCAGCGTGTGGGAAC
>CAYFSA010000075.1:0-13811 GCA_964345605.1 uncultured Ectothiorhodospiraceae bacterium | reverse complement strand
GTCTCGCGGCTGGGCACACCGGTTTTTTTATTGATGGACTCACGCTCGACCCGAAATACCTGGCCGGTGTGGGGGAAGTCGAGGTAGTCGTTGAGGGCTGTGCTGACCCAGATGCGTCGTGTCTCGATCCGCCCATGGTCGATGCACGTCGGCTCGGTGTAGTCGGCTTCGCCGCGGTGCTCGAAGTGCAGGCGGATCGCCTGGGCCAGTGTTTTCTGGTTGTTTTTGACCGTGAAGTGGTAATGCGCGCCCTGCGAGACGATGTATTGGTCAAGGACTTATGAACAGGACAAAATCGCCGTGGAACACAGTAGGGCGGGCTCAAGTCCGCCCGACATCTTTGGTAGGGTCGGTTTCAACCGACCAAGCGGCCTTGCAGTGGGGCTCTGGCGTGGCGGGCTAAAGCCCACCCTACAAGTTGGCGGGGCTTGAGCCTGCCCTACAGTGGATAGGGCCGGCTGCTTAAAGCGCCCCCTCGAGATGTTGCCGGGCCGGAAAAGCGAGCTTGAAAACGGTGTAATATTTGAGGATATTACGCACATACCGCACGGTTTCCTGGCCGATGAGCTTGCGGGCTGCAAGCTCGGTTTGGCCGAACCAGCGATTGGCATCGAGCCCCATTGCCGCCGCCCGGCGGCGGATGCGATTGATTTTGGTAGGGCCGGCATTGTAGGCGGCAAAGCTGAAATACACCCGATCCTCGGCGGCGATGGCCGGATCGGCAAAATAATGTTTGCGGATGTGGTGCAAGTATTTCACGCCTGCGTGGATGTTGTTCTCGAGTTCCTCGATCGCGGCGATTTCCACCGGCGGCGCGCTGGCCGTGCTCTTGAGCACCTGCATGATCCCGATGGCCCCGGCGGGGCTGACCGCGGCTTGATCCAGGCCGGATTCCTGGTAGGCCTGGGCGGCGATGGCGAGCCAATCGAAGCCGTAGCGGTCGGCGTATTTGCGGATGAGGTCGGCGATTTCCTTGAGGCGGCGGCGATCCTCGGCGTCCACCGGATTCTCGATCCACTTGGTATTTTGATAGTAACGCCCGAACAGGACGTTGCCGATCAGCGTGCCTTTGCGGTTATCGTCAATGAAGGCGTTCAAACTCTCGCGCAGCTTGGGATTAGTCGGCCGGACCGCCCAGGCGATTTGCCCGCCGTGATTGATCACGAGATCGCGCTGCAGACGAATATCGGGCAGTACCGCGGTCCACAGGCGGGCGATATGCTCGTCCGCTGCCATCAGTGGCAGGGCGCCGGCGTTGACCATTTCCAGCAAATCCTCGGTCTGCAGATATTCATGCATCTCGGTGATCTTGATCGGCGCCAGTCCCTGGGCAGCGAAGCGCTGGTTCAGCGCACGCAAATGCTGGACATAGCTGCTGCCCCGGAGTACGTAGACAGCGCGGCCGGCCAGATCTTTCTCGGTCTGCAGATCGGTCACGCCGGTATGGCTGACCACGATCTCGCGTACATCCGGGATATAGGGTTCGGTGAACGCCACCTGCTCGGCGCGCTCAGGGGTGATGGTCAAGCCCGCTGCCACCACATCGCCTTTGCCCTCTAGCAGGGCCGGCAGGAGGCGCTGAAATGGCATGGGGATAAATACGAGCTGGGTTTCCAGATCGTTGTCGCTGGCAGTGCTATTGAGGAATTGCTCGTATTGCTTGAGCAGTTCATATTCGAAGCCGTGATGACGGCCGCCGATGATAAAGAAATTGGTGCGATTGTAAGTGGTCAACACCCGGATGACGCCTTTGCGGCGCATACTGTCGAGATCCCCGGTCGCGGGTTCGTTGACCAGGCCGAGGAGGGCCTGTTGCTGTTGCAGGTCCTCAGCCGGTGCCGCAGCGGCCGGTGCCGCGTGAGTCATCGTTGCGAGTGCGAGCGCGGCCAGGCCCAGCAATGGGCTCAATACTGGCAGCATAACGCTTGGGGTGAATGAGCGTGGGCAGTGGCCGGGTCGATTGGGTTTGGCCATGGTTGTGATAATGTGACCATTGAGCGAGCAGACGGCTTCGTGCAGCCAGCGGCTAACGCCTCATGTCAGCAGCCGCTGCCTGCACGGGTTTGAACCGCAATCCTATGCACAGGCCAGCAAAAGCGCAACATCGATTGACTGAACGAACGCCATGGCGACGCCCTATCCCTCGTTAACCGCCTGTCATTGCTGCGGGCTCATCCAGCGCCGGCCGCCGTTAGCGGCAGTGGGCACCCGGGCGCGCGTGGTTTGCCGCCATTGCGGCACGCCCTTGCGCCATTGCGCCGGCGTCGGTAATCAGCCCGCAGCGGCCCTGGCCGCGGCCGCGCTGATCCTGTATCCGCCGGCCATTTTGCTGCCCATGCTGGAGATCGAGCGGCTGGGCTATCAGCAAGTGAGCAACCTGCTGCAAGGCATCGGTAGTATGTTTGCCGCCGGCCAATGGTTGATTGGTGGCTTGGTGCTAGGGTTTTCCCTGGTGTTGCCGTTTGCTAAGTTACTTGCGCTTCTGGTTTTGAGCCTGCAGCGGGGCTATGGCAGCACGCCCCTGAAAGTCTGGATTTTCCGGGGCGTGGAGAGTGTTGGCCGCTGGGGCATGCTGGATGTGCTGCTGGTTGCGGTGCTGATTGCCTTCGTCAAGCTCGGTGATCTGCTGGTTATTCAGCCGCGGCCGGGGGTGTTTGCATTTGCTTTGATGGTACTGCTGAGCCTGGCGGCGGCGTTATTGTTCAATCCCCATTGCTTGTGGCAGGAGACGGCGAGCGAGCCATGAGTGGCGACCAAACCGATACCGAGCGTCAGCCCGACTGGGATTGGCCTATGGCAGCTGTCCGCCGCCGGCGTTTGTCCTGGTGGTGGCTGCTTCCAGTCCTGGCGTTGTTTCTCAGTGTTGGATTCTTTTGGCAGACGGCGACCATCAAGCCGGTCCAAATCGACATCCGTTTTCGCCATGGTCATGGCATCAAACCCGACGATGCCTTATTGTATCGGGGCATTCGCGTGGGTGAGGTGCAGCGGGTGCGCCTGGGAGGCGAGCTGCAGCAGGTGCATATGACCGTCGGCTTGCTGCCCGAGGCGGCCGGCTTGGCGCGCACCGGCTCGCGTTTTTGGATCGTGCGGCCCCAGGTGGATTTATCCGGCGTAGGCGGACTGGAGACTTTGCTCGGCGCGAATTATCTGTCGGTGCTGCCCGGTCATGGTCCGCCGCAGTATACATTCGTTGGCCTGGAAGACGTGCCGATTGTCGATACCCTCGAGCCGGGCGGCTTGGAGCTCGTTTTGCAGGGCGAGCGGGTCCGTGGGCTGCATGCCGGCGCCCCGGTGTATTTCCGGCAGGTGACCATCGGCCGGATTGCTGCGGTCAACTTGGCCAGCGATGCCAGCGCGGTCGAGATTTCGGTGTATATCCGGCCGCAGTATGCGCATTTGGTCCGCCAAGACAGCCGTTTTTGGCAGATCGGCGGGCTGAATGTCTCAGGGGGGCTGGGTAGTTTTGCCATCGATCTCGAATCCCTGCAGAGCCTGTTCAAAGGTGGCATCAGTGTGGCGACCCCGAGTGCCGATTCGCCGCAGGCGGTGGCCGGCGATCGTTTCGTGCTGCATGCCGAGCCCAACAAGGATTGGCTGAACTGGAAACCGGCGCTGCTGCCGCAACAGGGCGTGGTCAAGCCGACCCAGCAGCTGCCTGAGCCGGTTGCTGTCCAGTTGCAATGGCGCGAAACCCGCTATTTCTTCACCACAGCTCAAGTCGAACAAACCGGTAAGGTCTGGCCGCTCGCCGCGGGGCTGCTGGGCCCGGCGCGGGTATTGCGAGCACCGACGAAGGCCAATGCAGGGTCGGTGCACCTGCGCATCACACGTGATAGCGGTAGCGAGCCGCAGTCAATGCCAGCCATGCCAGAAACCGCTGGGGACGCTCCTGCCAGCAGTACGACCGGCGCCGCCGAACCCGCCACGAGGGCCGTGCAAGCCCCCGAAGTGCTGTGGTCAGATCATGGCCTGGCCTTGATCGAGATGGTGCATCCTGCGGCCCAAGCGCTGCAGCAGCGTGCTGCGGCCACCCCCGAAGACGTCCATTTGTATGCCTTGGATGGGGCGAGTTCGACGTTCATTTCAGCGGCGCGCCTCAGCAGTGAAGGGGGGCACTGGCGATTAGCGCCAAGCGTAGCCCTGCCGGGTGACTTTCACGGCGCTCTGGCATTCGCGGCCGCCGATCAGGCGCTGCTCGGCGTGTTGAGCCATCAGGACAAGGAACCGGCGTTCATCGTCCCGGGGCCGTTTCCGAAACCCTGAACCAGGCTTACAGGTAATCGCATGAGTACATCCGGCTATGCACCAGCGCCCGGGCTACCGCCCCTGGTGATTCTCGACCGCGACGGTGTGATCAATGTCGACTCCGCGGCCTACATCAAGTCGCCTGATGAATGGCAGCCCATCCCCGGCAGCTTGGCAGCGATTGCCCGCCTGAACCGGGCCGGCAGTCAGGTTGCGGTCGCCTCCAATCAATCCGGGTTGGCACGCGCTTTGTTCGAGCCGGCGACACTCGAGGCGATTCATGCCAAAATGCGCCGTGAATTGGCCGCGGTCGGCGGGCATCTCGATGCCTTGGCCTTTTGCCCGCATGGCCCGCATGCCGGCTGTGCTTGCCGCAAGCCTAAACCCGGTCTGTTTTATACAATCGCTGAGCAGTTGGGCCGCGACTTGGCCGGCGTGCCGGCAATCGGTGATTCGGCGCGCGACTTACAGGCCGCCAGCGCGGTCGGGGCAGTGCCGATTCTGGTGCTTACCGGCAAAGGCGAAGCCACGCGGCAAGCGGGTCATTATCCGGCAAACACGCGTGTGTATCCCGATCTGGCCGCGGCGGTTGATGCCTTGCTTGAGAAAGAGAGATTGCCGTGAGTGACTCCACGACGCCTGTAACCCCAACACCTCATGGCCGTTTGCCCGGTAGCAGGCTGCGCAGTAGTTTATGGACGGTCGTGTTCCAGCTGTCCACGATTGGCTGGGCGATTCCTTGTTTACTGATCGGCCCGTGGTTGCCGTTCCCTCGCCGGTATCGGTTCCTGACCGCCTGGGGACGCTTCAATGTGCGGACCCTGCGCTGGTTTTGCGGGCTGCGTTATCGCGTTTTGGGCCGGGACAATCTGCCCGACGGTGCGGCCGTCATTTTGTCCAATCATCAGTCTACCTGGGAAACCCTGGCCTTCCAGGAAATCTTTCCGCCGCATGTGTATGTGCTTAAACGTGAGCTGATGCGCATTCCTTTTTTTGGCTGGACGATGAGCCTGATCGGCCCGATCGCGATCGACCGCGGTTCTGGGCGGCGGGCGATGCAACAGATGGTGACCCAGGGACGGGAGCGCTTGGCCAAGGGGCGCTGGGTGCTGCTGTTTCCCGAGGGCACACGGGTTGCGCCCGGCGAGCAGCGGCCCTTCAAACAAGGGGGCGCCGTCTTGGCGACCGAGACCGGTTATCCGGTGGTGCCGGTGGCGCATAATGCCGGCCACTTCTGGCCGCGCAAGGCGTTGGTCAAACGGCCGGGGGAGGTCACGGTCAGTATCGGCCCTGCCATCGCGACGGCCGGCAAGACCGCGGCCGAGGTCAATGCCGAGGCACAGGACTGGATTCGGGGAGAGATGCAGCGGTTGGCGGGATGAACGCGCCGCCGGCGGCAAGAATGGCGGGAAAGCGATGCGCGCTTTCCCGCTATAGCTTCAGTCGCTGCTGAATGGATTCATACCGCTGCCGAATGGATTCATGCCATCGAACATGTTGAACGGACTGTCGCTATTGCTGCCCCGGTCGCCAGGCGGCGGTCCGCCGCGACCATAGCCTGGAGGGGGACCGTAGCCGCCACCGGGGGGATAGGCATTAGCCGGTGGCTGCCCATAGCCGCCCTGACCGTATTGCGGCGGCGCACCATAGCCGCCTCCCTGCGGCGGCCGCGGCGCACCGTAACCCCCTTGGCCGTATTGCGGCGGCGGACCGTAGGGGCCTTGCTGTTGCCCCTGCAGCGGGCCTGGAGTGCCCCAATGCCCTTGGCCGGGGACATGTTGGGGTTGCCGCTGGCCGGGATAGTTGTGCTGAGCCGGTGGTCGTTGACCGCCGTAGCCGGGATAGCCCTGCTGCGGGGGGGGCGATTGCTGCCCTAGATTCTGGTCGAAACCGGGCGGTGGAAAGCCCTGGGGGATTTCGCCGCTGCCGCCAGGGCCGCCTTGGGGACTGCCCCACCCCTGGGCGGCGGCCGCCCCGGCGAGTCCTGCCATGAACATTACGCCCATGGTAAAGCCGACAATGTTGAGATCGCTTCGCAAATCAAGATGCTCCTCTGACTGAGATGAATCGGATTGATTTGGCTCAAGCAGTTTGGCTGGTTTAGCACTATTGTGCAATATACTCGAAAATCCCTCATGCGCCTCGGTTGCGGTGCCCGCGCAACCGGGCGTCGTATTATTCGCTGGATGCAGCGGACTCAGGGGCCACGCTCACCGCCCTGGAAGATGCCGGACTGACGGGCAGCAATGTGGCCGAACAGTTGATGTGCGAAACCTGTCGCCGGACCTTTGCATTAAATCGGTGGACTGCGCGCCAACATGTGATCGAGGCCGAACAGCAGGCCTTAGACAGTGAGCGTTGTCTATCCGGTGCCAAGCGGGCGGGGGCAAACGCCTACCGTCGCTGGCGGGATGCGGACTGTGCGGCAGAGGTGCCGGGCTCCCAACTAGCCACAGTGTTGAGCCGCTTTTAGCAGGCGTGGTAGACATTATGTCGCGCTTGTTGGGTCGGTGCGCCAGCGTGCCAGGCTCATCCAGGTGAGTTCGTGTTTATTGTGGTGCAGATGCAAAAGCTGACTGCCGGGGAGCGCGGCGAAGGCCGCTTGTGCTTCGAAATCGGTGGTGTGCTGAAACTTGACCGTCACAACGAAATTACGTACCTGGCCGCGGCTGAGCCAATCGCAAATGAGCCGATACAGCCGCTGCGGATAACAGATCAGGTCAGAACAGAGCCAATCGATGGGGCCGAGCGATTGCGGCGCCAGGGCAAAGGCGCTGACCCGCTCGGGGGTTACCTCGGGCAACGCTGCAATCGAGGCAGCTAGCGGCGCTTTGTCTACAGCCATGACCTCGGCGCCGAGTTGGGCCAGTACCCAGGTCCATCCCCCTGGGGCGGCCCCAAGATCGACGGCTCGCTCACCGGCCTGCGGGCGTTCCGGCAAGCGGCTCAGCGCTTCCCAGAGCTTGAGATAGGCCCGGTTGGGCGGATTCAGCCGGTCTTCATGGAAGTGGACTTCGCCGTGCGGGAAGGGATTCGCTGTCGTCGGGGCAGCCAGCAGCCGCTCTCGGTCGAGGAGCGTCCAGCCGCCGAGCGGTGCTTCGGGGGGTGGCTCCGGGAAGCGCAAGGGCCGCATCCTGACATACGGGAGGCGCTCGGCAATGAGTCGTGCGCGGCGATAATGCGCGGGCGGTTCCAGGAGCACCCAGTTCCGTTGGAGCTCGCGAAGTTGCGCGGCTGCCCGGGCGATAGAGGGCGCAGGCAGCTCCTGCGGATCGTCCCAGACATCGGCGGCCCAGGCCGGTCGGCGTGGCGGCCCTGCCGCGAGGAGGAGGGTGCCATGCCGGGTCAGGATGGTAATGCCCAGCCGTTGGAGCTCCGTCTCCAGCTCTGGCGCGAAGCCGGTGGCGGGCAGGTAGCCGACCAGTCCGAGCCGCTTGAGCGCGTGCACTTCACGATGACTTTATGCCGTGCCCCACGCTGCTGCCTAGAGTAACAGACGCCGAATATCCCCCAGCTGCTCGCGCAGGTAGCTTACGAACCGGGCGCCGAGTGCGCCGTCGACGACGCGATGGTCATAGGACAACGCCAGCGGCAGCAGCAGCCGCGGCTGGAAGGCCTGGCCGTCCCAGACCGGCTTGGTCTGGGCGCGGGCGACGCCGAGGATAGCGACTTCGGGGGTGTTGACGATGGGGGTGAACTGCGTGCCGCCGATGCCGCCGAGGCTGGAGACGGTGAAGCAGCCGCCCTGCATATCGGCCGGGCTGAGCTTGCGGGCGCGGGCCTTGTCGCTGACTTCGACCAGTTCTTTGGCCAGGTCCAATAAACCCTTTTGATCGACATCGCGAATCACCGGCACCACCAGACCCTGGGGCGTGTCCACCGCCACGCCGAGATGGAAATAGCCCTTCAAGATCAATTGCTCGCCGTCGGGATGCAGGGAGGCGTTGACCTCGGGGAATTGCTGCAGGGCGGCGACGCTGGCCTTGAGCAGAAACGGCAGGATCGAGAGCTTGCCGCCGGCGGCCTTGGCGGCCTCGCTGTTGGCCTTGCGGAAGGCTTCGAGCTCGGTGATATCGGCCTCGTCGAATTGGGTGACATGCGGCGCGGTGACCCAGCTGCGATGCAGGTTCTCCGCTGACAGCCGGCGCAGCTTGTTAAGCGCGACCGTCTCGGTTGGGCCGAATTGGCGGAAATCGATCTGCGGGGCCGGGGCGACGCCCAAGGCGCCGCTGCCGCCGACCGCCCCCGCTGCGGGGGCCGCGCCGCCGGCCAGGCGCTGCTTGACAAAAGCCTGGACGTCGCTTTTGAGAATTCGCCCCTTGCGGCCGCTGCCGGTGACGAGCTGCAGGTCGACGCCGAGTTCGCGGGCAAAGCGGCGGATGGTCGGGCTGGCATGGGGCTTGGCTTGTTTGCCCGCGGCTTCCTCGCCGGTCACGGGAATGGGCGGTCCGCGGAAGATACCGCGGCGCGGTTCGCGGGTGACTTCCTGACTGCCCGGGGCCGAGGAGGGCTCGGCTTGTGCTGGAGCCGGGGCGGTTTCGCGGGTTGTCTCTGGTGGTGCCATCGCTGGTGGTGCCGGCGGCGCCGGTTCCGCGGCTGGCGAGGCTTCAGTTCCGGCCGCCGTCGGCTCGCTTGCGGGTTCTGCGGCCGGGGCAGCGGCGGCGCCATCTGCCGGTTGCAGGGTTGCAACCAAATCGCCGGCAGAGACCTTGTCGCCCACGCTGACGTTGAGTGCCTCGATGGTGCCAGCGGCCGGCGCGGGCAGTTCCATGGCGGCCTTCTCGCTTTCTAAGGTCAACAGCGCTTGCTCGGCTTCGATGCGGTCGCCCGGGGCGACGAGGATTTCAATGATTTCAACGGCACTGAAGTCGCCGATATCCGGGACCCGTACTTCGGTCAGCTCAGCCATAGCCTGCTCTCTATTGCGTCGTTATGAGGATAACCAGATCAGGGGGTGTCAAGCATGCGCCGGATCGGGCCGGTTGGGATCGAGCCGATAGCGGCGGATGGCCTCGCTGACCCGGCCGGGCGCGAGTTGGCCCTCGTCGCTCAGGGCCTTGAGGGCCGCGACTGTGACATGATAGCGGTCGACCTCGAAGAACCGGCGCAGATTGGCGCGGGAATCGCTGCGGCCAAAGCCGTCGGTGCCCAGGGTGACATAGCGCCTTGGTACCCAGGGCCGGATCTGGTCGGCGAAGGTCTGGACATAATCGGTAGCGGCGATCGCCGGGCCCTGCTGCGGGCCGAGTTGTTGGCTGACATAACTGACCCGGGACTCGGCCTCGGGATGCAGGCGGTTCCAGCGCTCGGCGGCCAAGCCCTCGCGGCGCAGCTCGGTGAAGCTGGTCACGCTCCAGATGTCGGCGGCCACGCCCCAATGCTCGTGCAGCAGGTCGGCAGCGGCGATAACCTCGCGCAAAATGGTGCCCGAGCCCAGCAATTGCACCTGCGGCTGGCCGGCCGCCGCGGCCGCCGTCCGGAAGCGGTACATGCCGCGCCGGATACCGTCTTCTACGCCTGTCGGCATGGCCGGTTGGACGTAGTTCTCGTTCATGGTGGTGAGGTAATAAAACACATTCTCGCGCTCGGTGAACATCCGGCGCATGCCGTCCTGAATGATCACCGCCAGCTCGTAGGCGAAGGTCGGGTCGTAGGCGATGCAGTTGGGGATATTGGCCGCCAGCACATGACTATGGCCGTCGTCGTGCTGCAGGCCTTCACCGGCCAGGGTGGTGCGCCCGGCGGTGCCGCCGATGAGAAAGCCGCGAGCCTGCATGTCGGCGGCCGCCCAGGCGAAGTCGCCGATGCGCTGAAAGCCGAACATGGAATAATAAATATAGAAGGGAATCAGGGTCACGCCGTGATTGGCATAAGCGGTGGCCGCGGCGATCCAGGAACTGAAGGCGCCGCCCTCGGTGATGCCTTCCTCGAGGATCTGCCCGGCCTGATCCTCGCGGTAATACATGAGCTGGTCGCGATCCACCGGCTCGTAGAGCTGGCCGACCGAGGAGTAAATGCCGATCTGCCGGAACAGGCCCTCCATACCGAAGGTGCGCGCCTCGTCCGGGACGATGGGGACGAGGTATTGGCCCAGGCGCTGGTTGCGCGTCAGGGTGGTGAGCAGGCGCACGAAGGCCATGGTGGTGGACATCTCGCGCTCGCCGCTGCCTTTGAGCAGGGCGTCGAATTCAGACAAGGGCGGCGCTGCCAGCGTCTCGCCCCGGTCACTGCGCTGCGGCAGATAGCCGCCAAGTTCGCTCCGGCGGGTCTGGATATACTGTACTTCCGGGCTGTCCTCCGGCGGCCGGTAGAACGGCGCGGCGGCGAACTCCTCGTCGGATAAGGGGATGCTGAAGCGGTCGCGGAACTGCTTGAGGGCATCCTCGCTCATTTTCTTTTGCTGGTGGGTGATGTTCTGCCCCTCGCCGGCCTCACCCATGCCGTAACCCTTGACCGTCTTGGCCAGAATCACCGTGGGCTGGCCAGTATGCGCCATGGCGGCGGCATAGGCCGCGTAGATCTTGCGCGGGTCGTGGCCGCCGCGATTGAGGCGCCAGATGTCCTCGTCGGTGAGGTTGGCCACCATTTCTTCGAGTTCGGGATAGCGGCCGAAGAAGTGCTTGCGGGTATAGGCGCCGCCCTTGGCCTTGTAATTCTGATACTCGCCGTCCACGCATTCGAGCATACGTTGGCGCAGCAAGCCATTCTTGTCCTTGGCGAACAGGGGATCCCAGTACGAGCCCCACAAAACCTTGATAACATTCCAGCCGGCACCGCGGAAGATGGCCTCCAGCTCCTGGACGATATGGCCGTTGCCGCGCACCGGGCCGTCCAGGCGCTGCAGATTGCAGTTGATGACAAAGATCAAATTATCGAGCTGCTCGCGCGCGGCCAGGGAGATGGCGCCCAGGGATTCGGGCTCGTCCATCTCACCGTCGCCGAGGAAGGCCCAGACCTTGCGCTGCGAGGTGTCGGCAACGCCGCGATGTTGCAGATAGCGCATGAAGCGCGCCTGGTAGATCGACATCAGCGGCGTCAGTCCCATGGAGACCGTGGGGAATTGCCAGAAATCGGGCATCAGCCAGGGGTGTGGATAGGACGATAGGCCATGCCCATCGACTTCCTGGCGGAAATTCTGCAGGTCTTCGACGCCGAGGCGGCCTTCCAGGAAGGCGCGGGCATAAATGCCGGGCGCGGAATGGCCTTGCAGGTATACCAGATCGCCGCCATGCTCGGCACTCGGGGCGCGGAAGAAGTGGTTGAAGCCGACATCATAGAGCGTGGCCGCCGAGGCGAAGCTGGCGATATGGCCGCCGAGCTCGGCATTTTTCCGATTCGCCTGCACCACCATCGCCAATGCATTCCAGCGGATGATCGCCCGGATGCGCCGTTCGATGCTCTGATCCCCCGGGATACGAGCCTCGCGATGTGGCGGGATGGTGTTGACATAATCGGTGTTGGCGGAAAACGGCAGGAAGGCGCCGGAATGGCGCGCGTTTTCCACCAGGCGCTCGAGTATATAATGGGCGCGCTCGGGTCCTTCGTTTTCCAGGACGGCTTCAAGGGCGTCGAGCCATTCGCGGGTTTCGAGCGGATCGATATCCGGTTGTGCAGCCACGGTCATACCTCGGTCAAGCTGAATCAGTGTTTGTCGGAAAACCGTCCTGGTCTGGTGCCTGGCAAGCGCGGAACGGCATTGGCAAGGCATACCGCTTGCCCGGCATGCGGGTTGGCAGTATAACCGCATTTAGCGATGCGTAAAGTATCGCTTGGGGGATGGCTTGCACGGCGTCGTGTACCCCACTTACTATGGCATCGTGAATAGTATGTGAAATACCACCCCTTTATCCACCGTCGTTAATATTGAGACTATAGGGTTAAGACGAATGGAAAAATGTTTTGGGCTTCGTTTCACACTGCCTGAGGGCGATCCCATGCGGGCACCGCACCTGCTGGGGCCGGACTGGCAAATGGAGCGCTGGTTCGATACGGCCCGCGAGCGTGATGCTGTCATGGCGGGCTATCAGGAGCAATTTGATTATTATCGATTGGGTGATCGGCCCAGCTTGGTGATCGAGCCGCTCGACCGATAGGTGCTGCGGGTGGGGAGGTGGCCGCCCGGCGTGCACTTAAATAGCAATGAATAACACCGTGCGCCACGCGTGGCTCGGGGGAGTAATAGCAACATGACACCTAGCAAAATCACGCTCAAATGCACTCGCTGCGGCAGCACACGCTTCGAGTTTTTGGACAATCCGAGCAATGACGATCTCATCGCCTGTATGCATTGCGGTGAGGTGTTCAGTTACAAAGCCTTGTCGCAAGCCCTCTCCAGTGAAGCGCGCCGGGAAATCGAATATCTGCAGGAGAATGATCCGGTCAGTCTGGCCGGTTACCCCTGAGCATGCCGGACAGCAGTGAGACGGCTCTCGCCAAGCCGCGCCCGCCGCGGCGGATGGTGGCTCCGCCCGGCGAGCCTATCCCGGTAGGTCAACTGCTCGGGCCGCGGCATTGGCCGGCCTGGGCAGCGGTCGGGCTGCTGCGTTCGGTGGCCGCCCTGCCTTTCAAGCAACAGTTAGCGCTGGGACGTTGGTTCGGTCGCTGGTCGGGCCGCCTGGTGCCGCGGCGTCAGCAAGTCGCTGCCGTCAATATCGATCTGTGCTTCCCCGAGCTTGCGGATACCGATAAACGGGCTCTGCTGTGGCGGCATCTGGAATCGCTGGGGATCGGCGCCATCGAGACCGCCCTGACCTGGTGGGCGAGCGATGACTATCTGCGCTATTACTCCGATGTCTATGGTGCTGAGCATTTCCGCGCCGCGCAGGCGCGGGGGCGTGGGGTCATCCTGTTGAGCGGCCATTTCACCTGCATGGAGCTGGCCTCGCACATGATGGGGATGCATTTTACCTTCAGCGCCATGTACCGGCCGCAGGCAGTGGCGGTGTTCGACGCCTATATGAAGCGGGCGCGCACCGGCCGGCGCACCAATCAGGTGTTCGCCCGCAACGATCCGCGGGCCATGATCCGCAGTCTGCGCGCCAACGAGGGCGTCTGGTATGCGGTTGATCAGGATACCCGCCGCAAGGATGCGGTGTTCGCGCCCTTTTTCGGGGTGCCCGCGGCGACGGTGACAGCGACCTCGCGGCTCGCCCGGGCCACCGGCGCTGCCGTCGTGCCGTTCTTCCCGCGCCGGCTGCCGGGGGCGCAGGGCTATCAGGTGCAGGTGCTGCCGGCCTTGGAGGATTTTCCGAGCGATGACCTGGTTGCCGATACCGCACGTATCAACACGCTGCTCGAAACCTATGTGCGCCAGGCCCCGGAGCAATACCTCTGGGTACATCGCCGCTTCAAGACCCGACCGCCGGGTGAGTCGCCGGTTTATGGATACAAACCGGCGTGGCTGAAATAAATGGCGCGGCGGGCTAAAGCCTGCCCTACGACGACCTTGCTGGGGTGCTGGGTAGGGTCGGTTTTAACCGACCCTGGTGCCTGCATGGGTGCTCGGCGCGGCGGGCTAAAGCCCGCCCTAGTGTGCCCGACATGGGCATGGACTTGTTACCTGA
>CAYFSA010000074.1:4035-13824 GCA_964345605.1 uncultured Ectothiorhodospiraceae bacterium | reverse complement strand
TAGGTCGGGTTAGCGCAGCGTAACCCGACGACTAGCTGCCTAATTTCAATGGTAGTGCCTCGGGAGAGGGGGTGCTAAAACTTATGCAATGCTCAATAACAGTTGTGACTCGCTTTGCAGAAAATATTTGCGTATCCTTGACAAACTACATGTGTTTTGCGGCTCGACAATAATCCGGAAACCGGCGCTGGCAGACCATTGTCTCAATCGGTTGAGTAAATCTGACTGCCGAGCTCATGCACACCGCACTCCACCCCCTACCGGTACGAGGATAATCTGCTATGAAACGCCTCCCTCCCGAAGGCGTTCAGCCCGGCATGGAAACCGCCGAAGATGTGGTTGATCGAAGCGGTCGGCTATTGCTGCGCGCGGGACAGGAAATCACCGAGCGCCATATACGAATTATAAAAATGTGGGGCGTACCGCGGGTACCGATTGCCAGCGACGAGGCGCAGGCGGATAGCACGAGTGCCCGGCATAAGGTCGTGCTCGAGCCGAACTCGGCGGCTTATCAGCAGGCCGTGGCCCGGGTCAAGCCGCGGTTTCGCCATGCCGACCCGCACCATCCGGCGATTCAAATGCTGTTCGATTATTGCCTGCGCCATGCCGTACTGCGCGAGCAGCAGCGCGGCCAGGCGGAGTAAGGACGAGCCGATGAAAGCCGAAGACGTCGTTGCCGGGCTAACTCAGATCGTTTCACTGCCGGACGTTTTTATCAAGCTCGATGCCGCAATTAATGACCCTTGTTCTACCTACGCTCAGATAGCCGAAATTATCCGCGATGACACCGGCCTGAGCTCGCGCCTGCTGCGCATCGTCAATAGTCCCTTTTACGGCTTTCCCGCCAAGATCGACTCCATCAGCCATGCCATGGCCCTGGTCGGCACCAATCAGCTCCGCGATCTCGCTCTGGCCACCTCGGTGATGCAGGCCTTTGCCGATATCGATACCCGGCTGATTTCCATGGAAGCATTTTGGCGCCACAGCATCGCCACTGGAGTCGCCGCCAAGGTCATCGGTTCGCTGCGGCGCGAAGCAGAGCTGGAACGGTTTTTTCTGCTCGGCGTATTGCACGACATCGGCCGGCTGGTGCTGTTGTCCGAGTGCGCCCAGGCGATGAAGCAAGCCTTGCAATTAAGCATCAAGAAACAGGCCTTGTTGTACCGCTGCGAGCGCGCGGTACTCGGTTTCGATCATACCCAGGTCGGCCAAGCCCTGTTGAAGACCTGGCGTCTACCGCCGGTGCAACAAGCCGTAGTTGCCCACCATCATACCCCGCGGCGCACCCTCGAATATGCAGCCGAGGTGAATACCATCCATCTGGCGGATATTCTGGTGAACGCCTTGCGCCTGGGCTCGAGCGGCGAACGCTTCGTGCCGCCCCTGGAAGCGCGCTCCTGGAGCGCGCTGGAACTGGAACACAGTGAGCTGGGTATGATCCTGGACCGCTTGAACGAGGAATACGAGGCGATTGCCGAGGTTTTTTTGAGCTAGGCCCCGCTTAGCTCAACGCGCCCAGGCTCAAGCACTATGAACGACAACGGCTCGCACAACACGTACTTAGTCGAACGCAATCGGTTTCTCGAAGCGCGTTCCCGCTGGTACAGCCTGGCACTCAATGTCTTGACCGACATGACCACCATTCACGCCAACAAGGAAGAGTCGCGTGAACCTTTGTATATCATCCGGCAAGCACAAGACAGCTTAGTGCGTCTGTTCGAGCTCGACTGCATGGCTTTCATGCTTATCGAAGAAGGCAGCAACGAGTTTAAGCTTAGCCATTGCTGGCCGGAGCATCAACACGACCGGCTGCAGGCCATCGCCGAGCACTTGATCGAAACTCGCCATTTCGCTTGGGCATTGAACCAAACGCGGCCCTATTCGGTGCAGGCCGAGCCATTTGCCACGGATATCACACTCCAAGTCATTGCGACCCAGACCCGCATCCGCGGGATGTTTCTCGGCCAATTTCAAGCCGCCAAGCCAGTCGATGAAGAAGCCGGGCAAATCCTCACCATGATCCTGACCAACTGCGCCTATGCCCTCGAGAGTGCCGCACTCTATCAGCTCGTGCTGGATCAACGCGATTCGCTGCGGCAGACTGTCGCCGAGCGCAGTCGGCAGCTCCAATACCAGCATAACTACGACACCCTGACAGGTTTGCCCAATCTGGCCGAGTTTCGCTCGCGCTTCCATCAGGCCCTGCATGATAACGAACATCTCGGCAAACAGCTCGCCGTTGCCATCGCCGACCTCGACAAATTCAAATCAGTCAATGACTTAGTTGGCCGTCGCGGCGGCGACCAAACCATTTGCACCATCGGTCAGCGCTTGACCGAGCAGTTACGTCATTATGATGTCGTCTCCCGCGGCGGGACCCCATACGGGCGGCACGAGGTATCGCGCCTGGATGGCGAAGCCTTTTGCATCATGCTGGTCTACCAGGAAAACCAACATGATATGCAGGTCATCGTCGAGCGCCTGATGAAGACTGTCAGCCAGCCAATCGAAGTGGACTCGCGTGAAATCGCGCTGACGGCCAGTATCGGCATCGCGATCGCCCCGACCGATGCCATTGACGTCGATCAGCTGCTGCGCTATGCCGAATTGGCCCTGCAAAACGCCAAGCGCCATGGCGGCAACACCTGCCGCTTCTACACCAAGGATCTGGAAACCACGGTATACAATCATTTGCTGATCGACAACCGGCTGAACAAGGCCTTGGCAAATCGCGAATTCCAAGTCTATTTTCAACCGCAAATCTGTGCCCAACAGCGCCGCACCGTGGCGGCTGAAGCCTTATTGCGCTGGGTGCAGAATAACGAAACGGTCGTCGGCCCGGATCAGTTCATTCCGGCCGCTGAACAAAATGGCTTGATCGTCCCCATCGGTGAATGGGTCCTATTCAACGTCTGTGAGCAAATCGCCAAGCTCGCCAGCCAGGGCCAGCGCGTGCGCATCGCCGTCAATCTCTCCGCGCGCCAATTCAAAGAGCCGAATCTGCTGGCTTCTTTTCAAGCCATCCTGCGTGACACCCATATCGATCCCGCCCTGCTAGAGGTCGAACTCACCGAAAGCATGCTGCTGCAGGACATGATCAATGTCATCGAGATCATGGAAAGTTTGGCGGCTCTCGGGGTGCGCATCGCCCTGGACGATTTCGGCACCGGCTATTCTTCCCTGAATTACCTCAAGCGCCTGCCCATCAATGTGATCAAAATCGATCGCAGCTTCATCCAGGACATCAGCCACAACAATGAAGATCAGGCCATCGTGTCAGCCATTATCGTCATGGCCCACAAGCTCGGCCTGGAAGTGGTTGCCGAAGGCGTGGAAACCGCCGAGCAGGAGCAAATCCTGCAGGCGCAGGGCTGTCATCTCTTGCAGGGGTATCGCTATGCCAAACCGCTGCCCCACCCCGACTTTGTCAAGCATTTGTTCGATAGCAAGCCATTCGGGGAGTGAGGCCGTCTTCAGCGCCGCGCCCTTTTACAGACGCCAATTTACAGATACCAATCATTTGGGATCGCCTCGCGCTCGAGCGGTGCCACAGTTACCACTTCCCGCTGCCCGTCCGGTCGCCCCATGGCCACATCGACCGTCGCCCACTTGCGTCCTTGGCTGTAACGTGCAGTAATCTGCGCAGCGAGCAGACGATCCGCCGCACTCGCTACCCCCTGAATCAGCGTGACCGGTCCGCCACAATGAACCGGCTCCAGCCATACAAAGCGATCACAATAGGCCTCCAGGAAAATCGCTTCCTCGCCATCCCGGGCCACGATCAGCTTGCATTGCTCATGCAGCCGTAAGTGACGCCCGACCTTCAACAGAGTAATATCCTCCATGCGGTAATCTCGCTGCGGGCTATGGGCGATAAGATCCCGGAGCTTGCGGCTATAGCCGGCATCGGTCAATAGGCAGCAGCCGCCGGCCGGCTGGACATGGTCGGCCAGCCCTGAATGCCGCGCCAACGCCAGTTGGGGCTTGCGGGAGCGCCCGGTCATCCCTAGCAGCTGGTTGCGATCCACCCAACCCGCACGCTCCGGTAGAGTCGGCTCGAGCTGCTGGGCACTCAAGGGGCGCAACAACCGATCGTTCGCGCCCGCTTCGGCCGCGATCACCGGCAAGGTAGCCCGGCGCTGTGACATCGGCCGCTGACCGATCACCTCGCCGGTAATTACAAAATCAAAGTCATACCGGCTCATCCAGGTCAACGCTTGGCGAATCATAAAGACCTTGCAGTCGAGACAGGGATTCATGTTGGCCCCATAACCATAACGCGGTGCCAGCAGCACATCCTTGTACGCCTGCGACACATCGACCCGATGCAAGGCAATACCGAGTTGCTCGGCGACCTGTGCAGGTTTGTCGAGCTGGCCGCGATCAGCGCCCGACTCGCGTTTGACCGGGCTATGCTCACCGCCCGCAAAACCCGTACTGAAATTAATGGCTTCGACCTCAAGGCCCTGCGCTTGAATCAGTTTCACAGCCAACATCGAATCCAGGCCGCCAGATAGCAGGGCGAGCGCCCGCGGGGCATGTCCCGAGCCGGCTTGTTCGTCTGTGGCTAGCGCCTCGGTTGCTGAGTGCATGCCCTACTGCTCAATCCCACCACAAGGCTACTTGCTGAGTCAGGCGCAGGGATTTCTGCAGTAACTCTTCACCGAAGTTTTCCTGCTCAAAGTCGACATCCTCAATGAGCTCGGCAAGATCTTCGGAGATTTTCTGGCCCGAATCCTCCATCACATCCACCAAATCATCCATACAGCCAAAATGCTGCTCAATCACATCCGGGCAGAAATCATAAATATCGCTCGCAAGCTCATCCAAATCCTCAGGCAAGGATTGAAACTTGACCACCAAACGGTCATGGGCAACATCTTCAATATCAATACCATAGGCTTCATCCCATTCAGTCAGTTTATCAATCACATCCTCGTTGGTAATATCGTAATTGATGCCTGCGGTACCCATTTCCCGTACGAGATCGAACTTACTCATGGTTTCTCCCCGGCATTGCCAAACCTGTCAATAGTTGCGTGGCCGGCCTGGCCTTTTCAACCATAAGCCCACCACAAGGCGGTTGATTACCTAAGCGACTCGCAACTGAGTCTAGTGAATCACGATCGCATGCCGCTCAGTAAACTTTGATATTTATCAAATAAATTCGGATTCACCCCGAACCTACGCCGCTAAGCCATTGCAGTGGGGACTGCACATGACATGGGCCGTTTACAGCCGCATTGCCCAAGATCTAAGCTCAACGCAACTTATCTGCTGGAGACATGCTCATGTGCCTTGGTATCCCGATGCAAGTGACCCAGATCGATGGTTTCAACGCCCAATGTGAGGCCAAAGGGGTTAGCCGCGATGTCTGTCTGTTCTTGTTGCCCGAAGGAGAAGTCAACATCGGTGACTATGTGATGGTGCATGTGGGCTATGCGATTCAGAAGATGAGCGAGGCAGAGGCCCAATCAACCTGGGAAATCTACGACGAAATACTCGCGCATGAGATGGCGCCGTCTGATACGGTTTGAGCCGCGCTGACAGCAAGCCCAGGCTGGATTAACCGTGTGCTTGCCGAAGTGGGACCGTTTCCCCCCTTCGGCAGAGTCCCCTTCGGCTACCGCGGCTGCTTCGACCGCCACTGGTCATAATGCGCCGACCCGACCCGTAGCATCTTGGCCCCGCAATTCGGGCAGGCGGTGTCCTGGCAGGGTACACCGGCACGATGCGCGACTTTGGTTTCACATTTCGGGCAGATGCACTCACCCCCCGCGCCCATTTCATGTCGACGTGGTGCAGCCATAAAACCTCCCTTACGTCCTGACTTTAGCGAATTGCCGGCGCAAGTACATTATTTGCTCAAGTGCTTGCTGGCAGCAGCCAGACCTTGTAGGCGTGCCAGTGAACTCGCCCCTACAGGCCTGTTGCCTTGGACGAAACCCTTCTCAGGTACACGCTAAAACGGTATATCATCCGAAAAATCGTCCCGCATACTGTTGCTGGAGGACCCTTCCTGGGTCGCTGCGGGAGCGGGTTCCTGCTGCTGCGGTGCAGGGCTGCGATCGGGGAAATCCGCTGTGCCACTGCTTCCCTGGCGACTATCGAGCATTTGCATCGAGCCATTCATATCGACTACGACCTCGGTCGAGTAGCGATCCTGGCCGTTTTGATCCTGCCACTTACGGGTTTGCAAGCGCCCTTCGACATAGACTTTCGAGCCCTTGCGCAAATACTGCTCGACAATGCTGGCCACTTTGCCGAAAAACACGACGCGATGCCATTCGGTACGCTCCTGCATTTCACCGGTATTGCGGTCTTTCCAGGTATCGCTGGTCGCCAGGCGGATATTGGCAACCGGATCGCCATTCGCGGTATAGCGTACCTCCGGGTCAGCCCCTAAATTACCGATCAGAATGACTTTGTTAACACCTCGACTTGCCATGGCGCTCCTCCAATAAAGCCAATATCGTTTTCATGATGACCCTTTACAGTTGATCTCAAGCATATTCTATTAAGTTGTCGCTCCACTGCCCCCACGGGGCAGCAGGGCTTGCCCCGCAAGCTCCGAGCACTGATGCAAATTCACGTATATGCCTATGACGACAGCTGCTGCTCGGCCCGTTTGCCTTTGCGGTGCTTGGCGCCGTTACCCGCTTTGCCCTGCGCAGCGGACTCCAGGCGCGAGATATTCAGCCGCTGGCCACAGACCCAAACCTTTTTCAGATCGTGAAAGACTTCGTTGGGCATACCGCTGGGCAAATCCACCAGGCTATAATCCTGGTGGATATCGATATGGCCGATATGCTTGGCATCCAAGCCGGCCTCGTTGGCGAGTGCCCCAACAATATTACCGGGCTTGGCGTCATGCTGATGCCCGACTTCGATGCGGAAGCGCTCCATACCCTTGCCCGGGCGGGATTTCGTCTTTCGGCCCCGTCCTTCCCCGCGATTACCGCCCGTTTTTTGCTCCTGCTGAACCGGCACTGGTCGTTCAGCTTCCTTGAGTAACAAAGGCTGATCCCCCATGGTCAATTGTGCCAAGGCCGCGGCGATATCCAGAGCGGGAATATCATGCTCTTGTTGATACTGGTCGAGCAAACTGCGCATGAAGTCCAGCTCGCCGCTTGCCAGGGTATCGCTGATCCGCTGTTTGAAGTCGGCGATCCGCTTGTTGTTGACCATTTCGGTGGTGGGCAGCTGTAGAGGCTCGATCCGTTGCCGGGTCGCCTTCTCGATGGCGTTGAGCATGCGGCGCTCGCGCGGGGCGACGAACAAAATGGCATCGCCCTGGCGTCCAGCCCGACCGGTACGGCCGATACGATGAATATACGACTCGGTGTCGTGCGGAATGTCATAATTGACCACATGACTGATACGCTCGACATCGAGGCCCCGCGCAGCGACATCGGTAGCCACTAACACATCGAGCGAGCCTTGCTTCAGGCGCTCGACGATCTGCTCACGCTGCTTTTGGGCCATATCGCCATTCAAGGCGGCCGCGGCATACCCCCGCGCCTCCAGCCGAGTGGCGAGCTCGGCGGTCGCAGTCTTGGTGCGCACGAAAATCAGCAGCGCATCGAAAGGCTCGACTTCCAGGATGCGTGTCAGCGCATCCAGCTTATGCAGACCACTGACCAACCAATAGCGCTGGCGAATGGTTTCGGCGGTCGCTGTGCGGCCCTTGATGGCGATTTCCTGGGAGTCGCGCAAATGACGCTTGGCAATGCGCTGAATCTCGGCCGGCATGGTCGCTGAAAACAAGGCGACCTGCCGCTGGGCCGGGGTTTGTTCCAGAATCCATTCGACATCCTCGATAAAGCCCATGCAGAGCATTTCGTCGGCCTCATCCAGCACGATCGCTTGCAGGCTATCGAGATTGAGGGTGCCCTTGCGCATGTGATCCATCACCCGGCCCGGCGTGCCGACAACCACATGGACCCCGCGCTTGAGCTGGCGGATCTGGCCACCGTATTCCTGTCCCCCGTAAATGGGCAGCACATGAAAATCAGACAAATGGGCGGCATAGCGTTGGAAGGCTTCGGCCACCTGAATGGCGAGCTCACGGGTGGGCGTGAGCACCATGACCTGTACCTGTTTGCGCGCGGTATCCAGACGGGCCAACAGCGGCAGGGCAAACGCAGCGGTCTTGCCGGTGCCGGTCGGCGCATGACCGAGTAAATCCCGGCCCATTAACAGATGGGGGATGGTCTGTGCCTGAATCGGCGATGGGGTTTCATAGCCGACTTCATCGAGCGCGGTCAGTAAGGGAGCGGGCAATTTGAGATCGTGAAAACTGGTAACGGGTAATAAGGTCTCGGACATCGAATAGCGCCTGGTGAGGAAAAGAGAGAATGCTGCGGAGCAGAACAGCGTATTATAATGGACAACCTGCAGAATAAAAACCGCCCGAGGCGCGAATGCCGAACCTAATCGGTCAGGATCTCGTAATCGTGGCTAATCGCTGCCGTTGCCCCGAGCATGATCGAGGCCGAGCAGAGTTTATCGGCCGACAGCTTGATGGCCCGACTGACCGCTTTGTCCGATAGCTCCTGGCCCCGCAAAATGAAATGGGCGTGAATCCGCGTGAAGACTTTGGGCTCGGTTTCGGCACGCTCGGCGCTGAGCTGAACTTGGCAATCAGTCACCGCATGGCGGCCTTTCTTGAGGATGTGCACCACATCGAAAGCGGTGCAGCCGCCCATGCCCAGCAACAGCATCTCCATGGGGCGCACCCCGATATTATGGCCGCCGAATTCGGGCGGGCCGTCCATCACTACCGCATGGCCACTGCCGGCCTCACCGACAAAAGCCATGTTATCCAGCCATTTGACGGTCGCCTTCATGCTTTGGCTCCACCAAACAACCCTGCCAGCGCCGCTCCGGGATCGGGGGCCATCATAAAGGCCTCGCCTACCAGGAAGGCATGAATATCCGCTGCCAACATACGCTCGACATCAGTACGGGTATGGATCCCGCTTTCCGTGACCACGCGGCAATCAGCCGGAATCTGCCCGACCAATTGCAGGGTCGTCTCCAGGCGGGTTTCAAAACTGCGCAAATCCCGGTTATTAATGCCGATCAAGCGTGCCCCCAGGGTCAAGGCCCGGTCGAGCTCGGCGGCGTCATGGACTTCGACCAGGACATCCATGTCCAGTTCATGGGCCAGCTCGGTCAGCTCACGCAAGCTGACATCCCCCAAAGCAGCGACGATCAACAGAATGCAATCGGCCCCCATCACCCGCGCTTCATAGACTTGATAGGGATCGACGATAAAATCCTTGCGCAATACCGGGAGCTCGCACGCCGCTCTTGCTTCCTGCAGATAGGCGGGGCTGCCCTGGAAAAACGCCTGATCGGTCAGCACGGACAGACAGGCAGCGCCATGCGCGGCATAGCCCGCGGCAATCACGGCCGGCTGAAAATCCTCGCGCAGCACCCCGCGGCTCGGCGAGGCCTTCTTAATCTCGGCGATGACCCCTGCCTGGCCAGCGGCGATGCGCTGCTCCAAGGCCTGAGCAAATGACCGCACCGGCGGGGCAGCCTCGACGCGTCGACTCAAGTCGGCCAAGCTCAGCCGATCGTTGGCCTCGGCCAATTCGGTGAATTTATGGGCGATAATGCGACGCAGGATATCCGGCGTCGCGTTGGGATCGGCTGCACTCATTGGGTCCACTCGGTAATGGGTACTAACACGCTGTAAGGCCACAATTAATCGCTCCCTGACGAAGGCCGAATAGATTTGGCCCTACATATCGAATTCATTGCTCTGTAGGGTCGGTTTCA
>CAYFSA010000074.1:0-3935 GCA_964345605.1 uncultured Ectothiorhodospiraceae bacterium | reverse complement strand
TCTTAAAAACGCCGGGTCCTGTCCAGCAAGGCCATCATTTTCGCCTGGGCCGCACCGGCAGCGAGGAGTTCGCCGGCCCGGGCTACCCCAGCCGCCAGCGTCGGCACCAAATCGGCGGCATAGATCGCCGCGCCGGCATTCAATTGCACTACATCCCGCGCCGGGCCGGGCACATTATCTAGGATGTCACGAATCATCGCCAGGCTCGCGGCCGGCCCATCGACCTTAAGCGCCGCCAGCTCCCCTCGCGGCAAGCCGAACTCTTCCGGCTCCACCCGATAGGTTTGAATCGCCCCGGCATGGAGTTCGACCACCTGGGTCGCGGCGCTGATGCTCATCTCGTCCAAGCCGTCCTCGCTGTGCACGACCAGGGCATGGCTCACGCCGAGCCTGGCCAGTACTTCGGCCAGTGGCCGCAGCCACGCCGCGCTGTAGACACCAAGGAGCATGTGCGGCGCGCCGGCGGGATTGGTCAGTGGACCGAGCACATTGAACAGCGTGCGCACGCCCATCTCACGGCGGGGGCCCACAGCATGGCGCATGGCACCGTGATGCTTGGGGGCGAACATGAAACCGACCCCAACTTCGCGCACGCAAGTCGCTACCTGCGCGGCACTGAGGTCCAGATTGAGCCCGGCTGCCTCCAGCAGATCGGCGCTGCCGGAGCGGCTTGAGACTGAGCGATTGCCGTGCTTGGCAACATGCCCGCCGGCCGCCGCCACCACGAACATGCTAGCGGTGGAAATATTGAACGTCCCGGCGGCATCCCCGCCGGTACCGACAATATCCACCAAATGCGGCACATCCACTGGCACGCCGGTAACCAACTCGCGCATCACGGTCGCCGCGCCGGCAATCTCGTCAACGGTTTCACCCTTTAAGCGCAGGGCGATCAAGAAACCGCCGATCTGCGCCGGGGTCGCCTCGCCGGCCATGATGATGCGCATGACCTCGGTCATTTGCGCCGTGGTCAAATCGCCGCCGTCAACCACCACCGCGATGGCTTGCTTGATGTCCACAATCACTCACCCGTTCAAAAAATTACGCAATAAATCATGGCCGTGCTGGGTCAGGATCGATTCGGGATGAAACTGCACCCCCTCGACCGCCCATTGCCGATGCTTGAGCCCCATGATTTCATCCGGTTCGCCGTCCTCTGTTTGGGTCCAGGCGGTTACCTCGAACGCCTCCGGCAGCGACACCCAATCCACCACCAGGGAATGATAACGGGTGGCCTCGAAGGGATTCGGCAGATCGGCGAACAAGCCCTGTTGATTATGGTAAATCATGGACGTCTTGCCATGCATGATCGCATGGGCCTGCATGATCCGCCCGCCAAACGCCTGACCGATGCTCTGATGCCCCAGGCAGACCCCAAGCAACGGGACGTGGCCCGCGAAACGCCGCGCCACCTCCAGGGAAACCCCGGCCTCATTGGGCGTGCATGGCCCCGGCGAGATCACGATCTTGGTCGGTGCCAGGGCCTCGATGCCGGCAACATCGATCTGATCGTTGCGCACCACCTCGACCGCAGCACCCAGCTCACCCAAATATTGCACCAGGTTGTAGGTGAAGGAATCATAGTTATCGAGCATCAAGATAGAATTGTTCATGCCATATTCCGTCTTCCGTCTTCCCGCCAGACTGCAAGAGTGTAGCCCGAGCGCGGCAAATGCTGGTGAGGTTCCGCGCAAACTGGCCGCCTGAAAACAGCGTTAAGCGTTACAAGTTTGCGGCGGGTTCGAGCGTGGCCCCCAGATTTGCCATACCCGCTTGATACGGCGCACTGGTAACCAGCCCCTCGACCCCCGCCGCCGCAAACGCCCGGGCGTTGTCCTGGCGTATCCCGCCAGCCGCCAGGATCGCCCCGGCCGGATATTGAGCACGCTTCCAGGCGACCAGTTCCTTGAGCTGCCAAGGCTCACATTTATCCAATTGGACCACGTCGACGCCCAGCGCGAACAAGGTTTTCGCCTCTGCAAGGGTAGCGGCCTCGACTACCACCTTTTTCTCGACACAGCGCTGCTTGAGCTCGGCCAGCGCCTCTTGAAAGGCCTGTTCAGAGGGAAACAGCGTCCGATGCTGCGCAAACACCAGCACCGTCTCTGACAACCCCAGGCGATGCGGCAGGATCCCGCCGGCCAGCATGGCCTTGATACAAAACGGCTTGGCAAACGGCAAGCTCTTACGGGTCACGAACACTTCACAAGCGGGGTTGGCCATGCGTGCCTCCGCCAGCATGGCTTGGGCATAGCCGGCCATCCCGCAAGCGTATTCCAGCAGGATTTGGCAAAGCCGCCAGGCTTGGTGCAAGGCTTCGCCACTGCCGGTGAGCCGCAGCAACACCCCGCCCTTGTCGAGCACGCTGCCGGAAGGCGCCAGCGTCACCGGCTCACAGTTCAACAGCTCACCGATCCGCCCGGCCTCCTCCGTACACGCGGCAACCGTGGCGCTGCGGGTGGTGATCGTCAGCGCGTAACGCCCCGCGGGCGGGGCCAATAGGTGCGTCGTCAGATCGAAATAGGGCACATCCTCGTGAATATAGCGCCACAGCTCGGTATCGGGTAATTGCATCATCATCCGGCTCTCTAGCAGGCTCTTGAAGGTAGCCAGTCTAGCAAATTCCGCAACGATAGCCCCAGTCCAGGCCAATCAGCAAAGCCGGCCAGCTAGCCGCCGCCGGGCAGTCAATCCAGTAGCAGAGGTGATAGTATTGCGCCTGCTGTTCGTTTAAGCCAAGACTCATTGCTAAGGCATAAGCCGGATCAAGCCACTCAACACGCTGTTGAGCTTAAAAGGTTGGCGCCGATCCGTTGATATGCCAGCCAACCAGCAACCAAGGAGCGCTCATCTATGACCGAAAACAACGACTCACCCGCCCCAGCATCAAGTCCCGCGAGTCAGCCAGCCACGCCAGCGCAGCCCGCTGCCCCTAGCACCCCGCGCACCCCATTCGGTGCCCTCCTGCTCGCCGCTTTATTGGGTGCCGGGATTGTATTCGCCCTGCAATTTTTCATCGGCGCCGGCAGCAGTAACCTCGAGACTCGGGTAAACCACTTGGAAAGCCAGCACGCTCAAGATGCCGAGGGTAACGGCCAAGCCGCGAGCGCGACGCATGATGGCACTGTTCAAGGAAGTGCTCGCTTGGCCACAATCGAGCAGGAACTCGATCGCCTCAAGGCGCGCACCGAGCAACTCGCAGCCGATCTAGAAAAACGTAGCCAGCCTCAGGGCGAGTTGGTCAAACAAGCTGTCGCAGGCCTCGCGGCGGCCGGTTTGATTAAGGCCCTGGAAACGGGGCTGCCCTTCCCGGGCGATTATCGCCTGTTGCAGCTTATTCCGGACCTGAGCCCGGAGTTAGTGACAGCGTTGGCGCCCTATGCCGAATCCGGCATTCCTACCCAGACGGCCTTGAAAAACCAGTTCAAGCGCTTGGAAAAAACCATCGCCTGGCATGAATGGGGCGCCGCTGAAGACCCGACCAACACCAGCGAAGCATTCCTGCATCAAAGCTGGCAAGCCGTCGCAAATGGCTTCACCAACGGCTGGGCCTGGCTGCGGGCCACGCTGGCCAGTAGCCCGCGCGGCGATACCGATGCCCAAGGACCGCTCGCCATCATGGCACGGGTCAAACAAGACCTGGACAAAGATGCCATGGATCAAGCGATCACCCATTTAGCCGAACTGGAAGGCGAGCCTCAAGCCCTGGCTGCCCCTTTCCTGGAGCAAGTTGAAGCCCGTCATGGGGCCCAGCATCTGCTCGCCCAAATCGAGCGGGAATAAGCCAAATTCGGTTGCTAGGCAGCGGAGCCGACGGGGCTGCTACTGAGGCTTAAGCCTCAGCACCGGACCCCCTTTAGGCATCAATCAATAATCATGAACCATTTATTACATGAACCATTTGTTAATGGTTGCATAAGTTCTCGGAGTTAAAT
>CAYFSA010000073.1:0-13824 GCA_964345605.1 uncultured Ectothiorhodospiraceae bacterium | reverse complement strand
GAATAAGCGGCACATGCTGCCGGATATCCTGTTTCTCACTGTTGCGGCCGTGGTGCGCTCGCGCTTACCGAACACGCACTTTCCCGAGGTCAACGAACTTGATGAGGTACAGAGCATGCTAAGCGAACGTATTGTGGACTGGACTAAACAGTGGAAGGAGGAAGGTCTCAAGGAAGGTCGCAAGGAAGGTCGCAAGGAAGGTCGCAAGGAAGGTCGCAAGGAAGGTCGCAAGGAAGGACGAATGGAAGGCGTGTATTCCCAAAGACACTTGCTGCTCGGACTTGTACAGCGGCGTTTTAGCAACTCAATTGCTTCACAAAGCCAGCCGTTGCTTGAGCAGATCGAGGATTTTGCGATCCTGGAGGAATTGGGTATCGAGTTATTCGATTGTCCGGATGCGGCGAGTTGGTTGGAAAAGTTGGAGCAGGCAATTCGCGTGTAGGAGCGTGGCGCGCTGAGACAGACGAACCAAGGGCTGCGGAACAGGCCCAACAAACGAGTGAGGCAGAAGCTGAACTGGCCCGGCTCAAGGCGGCGCTACAAGATGGTTCCGAGCCACCGGGATAACGCGAAAACCTTGCTATTGCCATGGCTTATCTGATTTGTCAGCCGTTGGAGTCGGTATGATCATTTGCTTACGCTGCTGTCCTGCTTATCTGCTTGGGTTGTGGGTTGGGTTACTGAGTGCAGGAGCCACTCAAGCGCAATCACCGCCGCCGGTGGAAATTGCCGTTGCCGAGCAAACCCATATCATCGAAGCGGTGCGTTTGAGCGGTACACTGACGGCCAAACGCCGGGCACGCCTGTCGCCTGAAGTGGCTGGCCGGGTGGCCAAGCTGGATGTCGACGCCGGCGATCGGGTCACTGCCGGTCAGATACTATTGCAGCTGGATGACGAGCTGGCCGAATTGGCGTTGGCGCAGGCCAAGGCCGTGCGGCGTGAAAGCGCGGCCGCCCTGGCCGATGCCCGCCGCCGGCTGGGGGAGGCGCAAGATTTGGCCAAGGACAACAGCGTTGCCGATACCGAGGTGCGCAGCCTGGAGGCTGAGGTGGAAACGGATACGGCGGTGCTGGCCCGGCGTGAGGCCGAGCAAGCCCAGGCGGCGGCGCGGCTGCGCCAGCATCGCTTACGGGCGCCTTTCACCGGCGTTATTACGGCCCGTCTGACCGACCTCGGCGAATGGGTCACCCCCGGCGAGCCGGTGCTCGAGCTGGTGGCGGTGGACCGGCTGCGGCTGGAGCTGCGCGTGCCCCAGACCTATTTTGGTCGTGTTGACCAGGACACCCTGGTGCATATTTATCTGGATGCCCTGCCTGGCGAGCGCTTGGAGCAGACGGTTGATGACTGGGTGCCGGCCAACGATCCCGGTACCCGGACCTTCCTGGCCCGACTCAATCTGGACAACCGTGATGGCCACCTGGCACCGGGGATGTCGGCCCGGGCCATCGTGCGCATCGGCACCGGGCGCGAGGGTGTGGTCATCCCGCGGGATGCGCTGATTCGGCATCCCGATGGCCGGGTGACGGTTTGGATTGCAGCAGGCGAGGGCGAGCAGCGCACTGTTCAAGAGCAGCGGGTGGTCACCGATCTCGCTTTCGATGGCAAAATAGCGATCCGTGAGGGGGTTGAGGTCGGTATGCCGGTGGTGGTGCGGGGCAACGAAACCCTGCAGCCCGGCCAGACGGTGCGAGTGGTGGGTGATGACTGAGCCGGCGGCTGGCAAAGCTCCGCCCCCTGGCGGGATGTTCGCCGCCCTGGTTCGCCGGGGTACATTGGTTACGGTCGTCATCGGCGTGATTTGTGTGCTCGGGCTGGCGGCGGCGTTCCGCATTCCCGTGCAGATGATTCCGGACTTGGAGGTGCGCACCATCACCGTGCGCACGAGTTGGCCGGGCGCGACACCTCAGGATATTGAGAAGGAAATTCTCATTGAGCAAGAGGAATACCTGCGCACCATTCCCAGCCTGCAACGCTTATTATCCGCCGCTGAGTACGGCCAGGCCCGGGTCGAGTTGGAATTTCCCCATGGCATCGATATCAATGAAACCCTGATTCGGGTCAACAATGCCCTGTCCCAGGTGCCGGATTATCCGCTGAATGTCGATCAGCCGCGCATTTATGCGGAGGCTTTCTCCAGCAATTCGTTCATGTATTTTCGGGTAGCGCCGGTGGCGGGCAATCCACGTGCGTTGGACATGGACATGATGCGTGATTTCATCGATGACCATGTGCGCACGCCGATGGAGAATGTGGCCGGTGTCTCACAAGTCGATTTATGGGGCGGTGCCGAGCGTCAGATTCAGATCCTGATCGATCCGGCAGCCCTCGCGCAGCGCAATCTTACCGTTACCGAATTGCGTCAGGCGCTGATCGAGCGCAATCGCGATTTCTCTGGCGGCGAGCTGGAAGCCGGCAAGCGGCGCTATCTGCTACGGACCATCGGCCGCTTCCGCAGCACCGAGGCGGTCGAGGACATGATTCTGGCTCGGCGTAACGGGGCTTTGGTGCGCCTTAAGGATGTTGCTGAAGTCCGCCTCGATCATTTCGAGATTCGCCGCTATTCGTTCAGCAATGGTAAACCCGTGCTGACCCTGGCGGTCAATCGCGAATTGGGCTCGAATGTCATCGCCATTAAACAGGCGATGATGGACCGGGTGGCTGAGCTCAACGAGCGGGTGCTGGCTCCCGCCGGCATGGCGCTCACCCTGACGGCCGACGATGTCGTCTATGTGCAGCAATCCATCCAGACGGTGTGGCGCAATCTGGCACTGGGGGCCCTGCTCGCAACCCTGGTGATGTTTGTCTTTCTGCGCTCGCCGCGGGCCACCCTGATCGGCGTCATCGGTATCCCCATCTGTACCATCGCCGCCTTCCTGGGGCTGCTGCTGGCCGGGCGGACTATCAACGTCATCTCTCTGGCCGGCGTGGCCTTCGCCATCGGTATGACCCTGGATAACAGCATCGTCGTGCTGGAGAGTATCGAGCTTGAGCGGCGGCGCGGTTTGGATCGCTTCCGGGCGGCGGTGACCGGGGTCAGGCGGGTCTGGTCGGCGGTGCTGGCCTCGACCCTAACCACCGTACTGGTGTTCGTGCCCATCGTGTTTATTCAGGAAGAAGCTGGGCAATTATATTCCGATATCGCCATTGCAGTCGCGGCGTCTATCCTGGCCTCTATGCTGGTGGCGATTACCGTGGTGCCCACGGCCGCGGCCCATTTCGCCTTTCGGGCACGCGGCGGGGCACCGCAGGCCGCGGCCCGGCGGCGCTGGCGCTTGGTCGACGGGGTAACCTGGCTGACCCAGGGGTGGCTGCGCCGCTTCACGGTGATAGTCGGCACAGTGGTGGTGAGCGCTGCCATATTTTGGGGACTGACCCCGGCGGCTGAGTATCTGCCGCCGGGCGAGGAGCCGAAAGTGTTCGCGCGCATGAATGCCCCGCCGGGCTACAATCTGCAGACCATGCGCGAAATCGGCGCCGAGGTCGAAGCGCAATACCTGCCCTATGTCGGCGACGATGCAGAACGCTTCGAAGCCGGCGAGGCCCCGATCCCGGCGCTGCGCTATTTCAATATCTCAATGTATGCCGAGGGGCTGCGCGTCATCACTCAGCCGGTCGATCCGGCCCATGTCGATCCGTTGCTGGCTCTGTTGACCGATACCTTTGAAAGCTATGCCGGCATGCGGGCCTTCGCGACCCGCGGCTCGATCATCACCAGCAATGACGGCGGCACGCGCAGCATCAATCTGGATATCTCCGGGCCGGAATTGGCCGGGATCTATCAGGCGGCCCTGGCGGCCTACCGGCGTGCTCAGGAGATATTCGACAATCCCCGCATCCGGGCCGATCCACCGACGCTGTCGCTTTCGCAGCCTTTAGTCGAAGTCCATCCCGACTGGGATCGGGCGGCCGAGCTCGGCTTCTCCGCCGCTGACATCGGCTACACGGTGGCTGCTTTGACCGATGGCGCCTTCGTCGATGAGTTCTTCCTGGCCGACGATAAAATCGATGTATTTCTCTACAGTCAAGCAGGGCAGACGGCCAGCCTGACCGGTTTGGGGGATTTGCCGGTGTACGCTCCCGGGGGTACCGTGGTGCCGCTAACGAGTCTGGCCCATATCAAAGAAACCGTGGATACCAGCACGGTACGGCGCATCGACGGGCAGCGCACGGTTACTTTGAATGTCATTCCGCCGGAGTCGATTCCGCTGGAAACGGGGGTAGACATGGTCCGCAGCGAAGTACTCGAGTATTTGCGTGCCCGCGGCGATATTCCCGCCAACGTCGGTGTGACTATCTCCGGGGCCAGTGATCAGCTCCAGGCGACTCGCGATGCGCTGGTGGGGAATTACGTCGTGGCCCTGATTGTCGTTTATCTGGTGCTAGTGGCCATTTTCACCCACTGGGGCTACCCCTTGCTGATTATGACCACCATCCCACTCGGGGTTGCCGGGGGCATTGCCGGGCTATGGCTGTTGAACCGTATCGGCGAATGGGCGCCGCTCGTCGGCTTGGCGCCCATTCATCAGCCGTTCGACATGATCTCTATGCTCGGCTTTTTAATTCTCATGGGCACAGTGGTCAACAATCCCATCCTGATCGTCGACCGTGCCGCGCGCAACGTGAAAGACAGCGGCATGCAGGCCGTCGCCGCCGTTCGTGAAGCGGTTGCCTCACGCTTGCGGCCCATCGCCATGGCGGTCATCACGACGCTGTTCGGCCTGGCGCCGCTGGTGTTCATGCCGGGCGAAGGGACTGAGCTGTATCGCGGCGTCGGTGCCATTGTCTTGTTCGGCTTGGCCGGTGCGGCTGTCGTTACACTGACGTTCCTGCCAGCGCTGACAGTGGCGGTGTTGAAGTACACACAGCCGGGAAGACCAACGATAACACCAAACCCCGAAAGCGGCTAAAACGGCATGATGTCATGGAACATAAACAAGCGTCGGCCTACTCGGCGCCTCAGTTTGTGTTGCACCCCTGCTTATCACCCATGATTACTTATCGTTTGGGTTGGACTTGATCGCGGCAAGGACGCCGTCCCAGAATTCAAGCCGCGCTTTCACGGCGAGTTCCCCAGCATCCATGGCCTCTTGGACTTTTATTGAGCTGCCTGCACACAAACCATTCAGGAGTCTGAGCGACAGAGGGGCATGAAAATCCTCATCAAGGTGAATATGCCGATTGAGATAAAAATGAAAAATGGGCGCTTGGGCTTCTGATACGCCTATTCTGCTGATAATCGACCGGAATATGCTGGGGATAATATGCTCTCTGCCCAGGGCGAGAGCTGCCGCGACCTCATGGGGCTTGTTTGCGGTGATTAAATGAAAGGTATGGGATGTAAACCGCTTTGCAGGAGACGGGATGCTGGCTAAACTCAACGCGTTGTCAATGCCTTCGCTAGCGGCTATTTGCACAAAATGCGCAGAAGGCTCAACATTTGCCCCAATTTCTTTCATGGCTTGCTGGTATAATTCGAAATGGCTAGAAAACGCGCCGGGGGTTTGCGTTTCATCGGTTTCTTCTTCTAATACCAACTCGTTGATAAACCGCTTCACACTGGCGTCACCTTGAGGCGTCCAAGGATATTGGGTGGGCGCCACGACGGCCTGTAGATACTTAATCAGGGACATGAAATCCCAAACGGAATAAACATGATGTTCCATGAAGCACCGCAAGTCATCAAGAGACTCGATTGCGTCGTATATTGGATGGTGTTCCAAGCTCTCCCTGAACGGACTGATTGTGTCAATTGTAATCTCTTGAGTCATAGGCCTAGCTTCGTTCATTCTCGTTGTAGTCACTCGAATAGCGTTGGTAAAACGCCTCGACTATGCGCCAGAGATCGTTCGGCAGACGTGCTTGCGCTGCTTGCTGAATAAAATTCGGAACCCCGCCATAAAAGGCTTCGGCAAAGCCGCCCGCCATGCAAGCCAACGTATCGCTGTCGCCACCCAGTGAAATGGCGTTGCGTAAGGCATCCTCGTAAGCGTCTGCGTCAAGGAAAGCGATGATGGCTTCGGGGACACTGCCTTGGCAGGCGACGTCAAACCGATAAGTCGGCCGAATGCTTGCCACCGAACGCTGTAAATCATAACCAAAGCGTGTGCTGACCTGCGTGCGGATCGCGTCTTTGCCGTGACCGGTCCGGGCCAGAAAAACGGTCAATGCGCTTGCCTGCGCACCTTTAATGCCTTCCGGGTGATCATGCGAGACGGCAGCACTTTGCTGTGCCTGGGCCAACACTTCGGCCTCGCTGGCGTAGGCAAAGCCGATCGGACTGACCCGCATAGCCGCACCATTGCCCCAGCTTTGATAGGGCTGAGGCTCCGCCTGAGCCAGCCATTGGCGAAATGAGGCCCCGTAGCCCGCATCGGGATAGCGATTGCCGATTGTCCAGAGCGCTTCCCGATAAGGCCGGCCGCTTAAGATCGCTTCCGCGACTGCAATCGTCAGCACACTATCGTCTGTGAACCGGCAGTGGGGCTGAAACAAGGGGAAATCTCGATGCTTGATGGGCGCGGCTTCATAGATCGAGCCGCAGATGTCGCCTGCGATCGCGCCAAGCATTGGTGTCATCCTGTTGATGTTGACTGGAATTGTCAGCTAAACAGTTGGCTCTATATTTGTCAATTTGATTTGTCAAGTTGATTGGCTTGAGTTGTCGTGCATATTTGATGTCTATCATGCCTCAAGCGGATTTCCGCCTCGCCCTGTTTCTGTAACTGATAATCGCTGTCATTCGCCTCATTGATACATTTCATTGGCAAAGCATTAGTGTATCACTTGGCCATTTGTCTTATTGTTCTGCTCAGGAAATAGACAAATTCTAAAATAAAGTCTATAAGTATTAAAACGATTAGTATATTACTGAGTGCTTGAATAGTGGTTCAAAAAGTTTCGAAATATCATAGTGTTATTTCAATAACTTGTTGAAACATAGGCTTTTGACTGATGCGGCCTGCGGTGGGGCAACCTTATGACGACCTGTGAACATTATCCCTTCGAACACGAGATTAACCAGCAAATCGATGACCATTTGGCCATCCATGGCGTGAGCCGGCGCAGCTTCCTGCAATTTATGGCCGGCATGACGGCGACCCTGGGGCTGCCGCTGGGCATGACCGGACAGGTTATGGCGGCGGTGCAGGATAAAAGCGCGCGGCCGCCGGTGATCTGGCTGCATTTCCAGGAATGCACCGGCTGCACCGAATCGCTGCTGCGGGCGACCCACCCGACCGTAGAGACCCTGGTGCTCGATCTGATCTCCCTGGACTATTCCGAAACCCTGATGGCCGCCGGCGGCCATCAGGCGGAAGCGGCCCTGCAGCAATCATTGGCGGCCAACAAGGGGCAATTCATCCTGGTGGTCGAGGGCTCGGTGCCCACCAATGATGAGGGTATCTACTGCAAGATCGCCGGCAAGACCGCCCAGGATTTGCTGCATGAAATCGCCCCGCATGCCGCGGCGGCCGTGGCCATTGGCTCCTGTGCCTCTTGGGGCGGGGTGCAGAGCGCCGCGCCCAATCCGACCGGTTCGGTGGGGCTGCGCGCGGCCCTGGACGCCGAAGGGATCAGTCAAACCGATGGCAGTGCCTTGCCGGTGGTGAATATCCCGGGTTGCCCCGCCTCGCCGTATAACCTGCTGTCAACCGTACTGTATTACCTCACTCTCAAACAATTGCCAGAGCTCGATCAGCGCGGGCGGCCGACATTCGCCTATGCCCGGTTGATTCACGAGAACTGCGAACGCCGCTCGCATTATGACGCCGGCCGGTTCGCCGAGCAATTCGGGGATGCCGGCCATCGGCAGGGTTGGTGCCTATACAAGCTCGGCTGCAAGGGGCCGGAAACGTATGCCAATTGCCCGGCCATCGAGTTCGGTGATGTCGGCGCCAATACCTGGCCAGTGGGTATTGGCCATCCCTGCTTCGGCTGTGCCGAGCAGGGTGTCGGCTTTACCAAGCCCCTGCACGAACAGGCCAATGTCCTGTCGATAACCCCGCCGGTGCAGTTCCCGGATACCACCACCGAGCATCCTGGCGGCATTACCACGGCCTCGGCCGCGGTTGCCGGGGCCATCGGCGGGGCCGCCGCGACTTACCTGGTGCGGGCCGGCAACAAGCTCAAGGCCATCGAAACGCAGGGCCAGCATGCGGCCGCCGCCTCAGATGAGGCGGCGACTGCCGAATCCTCCACTGAAACCTCATAAGGAGCGCGCTATGAACATCGATCGTCGCGGATTTTTCAAAGTGATGTCGGTCGGCGCGCTGACCGCCCTGGGCTCCCCCAAGGCCGAAGCTCGCGCGCCAAAAACCCTGTCTCCGCAAGCGGTGGGCCTTTTGTACGATGCCACCCTGTGCATCGGCTGCAAGGCTTGCGAGGTGGCCTGCAAGGAAGCGAACGACATGCCGCCGGTGCATGATACCGCCGCGGAGCAGGTTCATGGGGTCAGTGGGGTGTGGGACGCCGACAACGATTTGAGCAGTGACACGCTGAACAAGATCAAGGTCTATACCCACGGCACCGCCGAGGTCAAAGACCGGGCACAGAACGGCTATAGCTTCGTCAAACGCAATTGCATGCATTGCGTCGATCCCGACTGCGTCTCCGCCTGCCCGGTCAGTGCCCTGATCAAGGATCCAGTTACTGGGATCGTCAAATACAACCCGGATGCTTGCATCGGCTGCCGCTATTGCCAGATCGCCTGCCCGTTCAATATCCCCAAATTCGAATACGACGAGGCCCTGCCCGAAATCGTCAAATGCCAGATGTGTGCCCACAAGGTCGAGGACGGCGGTCTGCCGGCCTGTTGTGAGGCCTGCCCGACCGGCGCCAGCCTGTTCGGTCCGGTGGAGGCATTGCAGGCCGAGGCGCATCGGCGGCTGAGCTTGACGCCCGGCGAGCGCCAGGAATATCCGGTACATAGTTTGGCCAGCGGCGACACCCGCGAGACCACGGTGGCCAGCTATTATCCGCATATTTATGGCGAGACCGAGAGCGGCGGCACGCAATATATGTTGCTCGCCGGCGTGCCGTTCGAGAAGCTCGGCCTGCCCGATGTCGGCGATCGCTCCAGCGCCCAACGCTCGGAATCCATCCAGCACATGCTGTATGAGGGCATGATCGCGCCGACCCTGCTGCTCGGCGGCCTGGTCTATACCGCCTATAAGCATACCCGCGGCGCGGAGGCGGCGGAAACTGCGCAAGCCGAGGCCGCGGCGGCCGCCGCAACCGAAGTGACTACCGCGGAGACCCGTGCCGATGACTGAGACCCTGCGCCCGCTCGGCGGCCGGCTGCTGACCCGGGAGTTTTATTTCCTGAGTTTTTTGGTCCTGATCGCCGCCTATTTTATCTTGCGCCGGTTCCTGTTCGGCCTGGGCGACGTGACCCATCTCAGTCACGGTTTCCCCTGGGGGATCTGGATCACCTATGACGTGGTCACCGGCACGGCCCTTGCCTGCGGGGGCTATGCTATGGCCGTGCTGGTCTATATTTTCAATCGCGGCCAGTTCCATGTCCTGATCCGTGCGGCGCTTTTGACCAGCGTGTTTGGCTATACCCTGGCCGGTATTTCGATCTTCATCGATGTCGGTCGTTATTGGCAGTTGTATAATGTCTTCCTGTTCGAATACGCCAATGTCAACTCGATCATGTTCGAGGTCGCCCTGTGCGTGACCCTCTATGTCATCGTCCTGTGGATCGAGTTCTCCCCGGCCATCCTCGAGGCGATGCGGGCCAACCGGCTGCTGCGCTGGGTGCGGCATGGGCTGTTTTTCTTTATCGGCTTGGGCATTTTGCTGCCGACCATGCACCAGTCTTCGCTGGGTTCGTTGCTGATTATCGCCGGCCATAAGGTCCATCCGCTCTGGCAGAGCGACTTCTTGCCCCTGATGTTCCTGATCACGGCCATTGCCATGGGCTACGGTATGGTGGTGTTCGAGTCACTGTTCGCCGAGGTCAACCTGGGCCGGCCCCTGGAAACCGACCTGCTGGCCAAGCTGGCCGGCGTGATCCCCTGGCTGCTTATGGTGTATCTCGCCATCCGGCTGATCGATATTACGGCGAGCGGCGAATGGGGGCTTTTCCTGGAATGGGGCCGGGCGCCGGTGCTGTTCGCCATCGAAATCGGGTTGTTGCTGTATGCCAGCGTCTCACTGTTGAACAAACAGCGCCGGCGGCGGCCGACCATGCTCTACTGGAGTGCGGTGGCGGTGATCTTGGCCGGGGCGCTGTACCGTTTCGACGCCTTCCTGATCGCCTACGATCCGGGCGTCGGCTGGCATTATTTCCCGTCGGTCGGGGAGATGGCGATTACCGTCGGCATCGTCTCGCTGGAAATCATGGCGTATCTGTTTTTTGTCAAGAAGACGCCGGTTTTGGTGGCACACAAATGAGAGTTAGCGTGGGAGAGTCGTTGTGACAACAACCAATAAACGCATTGTCGTCGATCCGGTGACCCGCATCGAGGGCCATCTGCGCATCGATTGCGACATTCACGATGGCAAGGTCGTCAATGCCTGGTCGAGCGGCCAGATGTGGCGCGGTATCGAAACCATCCTGACCGGCCGCGATCCGCGCGATGCTTGGATTTATACCCAGCGCATCTGCGGCGTCTGCACCACCGTGCATGCCATTGTCTCGCTGCGGGCGGTGGAGAACGCCCTGAACCTGGAAATCCCGCTCAATGCCCAGTTGATCCGCAATCTCATCATGGCCGCGCACGGGATTCACGATCATATCGTGCACTTCTATCATCTCTCGGCCCTGGATTGGGTGGACGTGGTCTCGGCCTTGGAGGCCGATCCCAAGGCCACCGAACGGCTGGCCCAGGGGCTGTCCAACTGGCCGAATAACAATGCCCAGCATTTCGCCGAGGTGCAGGCGCGCGTCAAGCGTTTCGTCGAAAGCGGCCAGCTCGGCATCTTCGCCAACGGCTACTGGGGCCACAAGGCCATGATCCTGCCGCCCGAGGCCAATCTCATGGCGGTATCCCATTATCTCGAGGCCATGGAATATCAGCGCAAATCCAATCAGATTACCGCCATCCTCGGCTCGAAAACCCCGCATGTGCAGAACCTGGCGGTCGGCGGCGTGGCCAATGCCATCAACCCCGACGATCAGTCGGCCCTGAATATCGAGCGCCTGCAGTACATGAAGACCCTCATGGACGAGCTGCAGGGCTTCATCCGCGAGGTCTATCTGCCGGATGTCACCACGATTGCCGCGTTTTACGCCGATTGGCTGCCCTACGGTGAAGGCGTGACCCATTACCTCTCGGCACCCGATTTCCCGCGGGATACGAAAGGCACGGACTTCGGCATGCCGGGCGGCTATATTCCCGAAGCTGATCTGAGCCGATTCCACGAGATCGGCCATTTCGGCGATACGTTCTTCGAGGACAACGTCAAGGAAAGCATCAAGCACAGCTGGTATCAGGGCGATTGGACGCGCTCGCCTTATGAGGGCGAAACCGTGCCCGAGTACACGGATTTCAACGAACAGGCTGCCTACTCCTGGGTGAAATCACCCACGTTCGCCGGCAAACCCGCCCAGGTCGGACCGCTGGCCAATGTGCTCGCCATGGTGGCGGCCGGGCACGAGGGCACCAAGGGCTATCTGAACACGGCCATGGAGCGGATCGGCGCGATCACCGGCAGCGCGGTGCCGCTTAAGGTCCTGCATTCCACCCTGGGCCGGCATGCGGCCCGTTGCGTGCGCACCCAGGTGCTCTACGATATGATGCGGGAGAACTATGAGGCCCTGGTGGCGAATATCGCCAGCGGCGACTGGTCGACTTTTAATCCGCCAACCTTCCCCAAAGGCGAGCAGATGGGCTTCGGCTTCCACGAGGCACCGCGTGGGATCCTGTCGCATTGGGTGGTCATCGAGGACGGCAAGATCAAGAATTATCAGGCCGTGGTGCCCTCGACCTGGAATGCCGGCCCGCGCAATCAGGACGATGCCCTCGGTCCCTACGAGGCGGCGCTGATCGACAATCCTATTCTGGAGGAAGAACGGCCGCTGGAGGTGCTGCGCACGGTGCATTCCTTCGATCCCTGTCTGGCCTGCGCCATCCATCTGCATGACAACGACCGCCGCAGCATTGTCCGCGTTAAGGCATTGTGAGGGTGATTCGGCAGCCGCCGATATCCTTTTGATCGGACTCGGTAATCTGCTGCTGGGCGATGAGGGCGTGGGTATTCACGCCCTGCGCCAGCTGCAAGCCCATTACCGCTTCGAGCCCCCCATCGAATGCCTGGACGGCGGTACCTCGGGCATTGACCTCTTGCCCTGGTTTCAGGACTACAACCGCATTATTCTCGTCGACGCCGTCGATTTTCGCGCTGCGCCCGGCCATGTCGGTGTGCTGCGCGACGAGGAGATCGTCACCACCCTGAACGAGAAAATGTCGCTGCATCATCTCGGCGTCGGTGATGTTCTTAGTCTGACGCAGTTGCTCGATTACACGCCCGCCGAACTTGTCATGGTTGGTGTGCAGCCTGAGGCCATGGCGCTCGATCTGGCATTGACGCCGACTGTAGCTGCGCGAGTACCGGCTGTGATCGCTGCTGTGCAGGGGATTTTGGCAGGCTGGGGCGTACGGCTCACTGCCATTTGAAGGTCATCCGTGTTGTGGTGCAAAGGAAGGCGAACTGGACGCCCGGCTGATGGAGCGGTTATGCTTGCTTGTGAATATCAGCCGAAGACTTCGTTTTGCATACCATTCACAGTCAGCATCATCATTTACGCTGGGATCGGGCACAGCCGTCGGTCCTGACGATCGGAGCGGGTGAGACGGTCGAGTTGGACTGCCTGGATGCCTCGGGGGGGCGAATCCAGCGGCATTCCTCCGCGGCGGACATCGCCAATCTCGATCCTGATCGCGCCAATCCGGTAACCGGACCGATCTATGTCGATGGTGCCGAGCCGGGTGATGTGCTCAGCGTCGATATTCTGGATTTCGGTTTGAACGATTGGGGCTGGACCGCGCTGATTCCTGGTTTTGGCCTGCTTACGGAAGATTTCCCAGAGCCTTATCTGTGTATTTCCACCTATACCAATGCGCAAGTCGAATTGGCGCCGGGCCTGACCGTTCCATTGCGTCCGTTTCCCGGCACCATCGGGGTGGCGCCCGCCTCTGGCGAGCCATTGCCCTTGATTCCACCGCATGCCGCCGGCGGCAATATCGATACACGTGATCTGGTGGCCGGGGCACGACTGCTACTGCCCGTGCAGGTACCGGGCGCGCTGTTGTCTATTGGCGATACGCATGCTGCCCAGGGCGATGGCGAGGTTTGCGGGACGGCTGTGGAGACGGCGTTGCGGGTGCGGGTCAAAATCGATGTACAAAAACGCCATACCATTGCTTTGCCGCAAGTCGAAGTCCCTGCTCATGCCGCCGCGCGCGCCCTGCCGGAGGTGAGCGCGGGTTTTGTGACAACCACCGGTATCGCCGCCGATTTGGTCACCGCTGCCCGCGATGCGGTGCGCGCCATGATCGATCGGCTGGGACGCGAGCATGGAATGGCGCCAGAATTGGCTTATTGTTTGTGCAGCGTGGCGGGCGATTTACGCGTTAACGAAATCGTGAATGCGCCGCATTGGGTCGTGGGCTTGCGTCTGCCGAATGGCTGCTTGCCCGAATAAGTGCCAGTCATCCCTTGAATTCTTCTGCGGGTGTCCGCAATCGCTGCTTCATCGTTGGCGCGTCGCGCTCGGGAACGACCTTGCTGCAGCGGCTCATCGCCGCGCATCCCGACGTGCATACGTTTCCGGAAACGGGCGTATTCTTGAAGGCCATGGGTATGCGTCAAGCGATGCC
>CAYFSA010000072.1:0-13865 GCA_964345605.1 uncultured Ectothiorhodospiraceae bacterium | reverse complement strand
CGTGTTCTGGTCAAATGATTTCGGATACCAATTTTAGCAGCTGTACCTCATGATACTCCTGCCGGGGCTAAGCCCTCAGAAGCCGTTCTGGTCGGCATGCCTAGAGCATGGCGCCGGCCGTGTAGGTGCGACTTCAGTCGCACCGTGTAGTCAGGCCAGTTGCCGGAATCTGCGCCTGAATGTCGGGGGGCGCAACTTGGCGTACCAATGCTTGCATGGCAAGGCGCAATTGTTCGAGAACCGCCGCGCGGCCGGTCAGCCCAATGCGTTTGGCCGTGGCCTGCCAGGTATGGCGTTGCAACAGCTTGATAATTAACAGCTGCCGGGTCTCATCGGCCAGCGCGGTGGGCAGCCGGGGATCGCTCAGGGCTTGACTGAACAAAGCGAGCAATGCCGGCTGACAGACTTCGAACGGCCGCTGGGCAAAGGCAAAGCCGATGACATCATTCCAGTCCAACGGCTCGAGCACTGGCGCGCGCTCCTGAACACGCGGTTCGAGCAGCCGGTCGACCAGATCGGCCTCGAGCTCGCGCAGCGGATCACTGAGCAAGGTCGGCAGCTGTTGCAGCAAGCGGTTGCGAGCCTGCTGGAGCAGCGTTTCACCTGCCTCGGTATTGGCCCGCACGACGATTACCGAAGGTAAGCCGCTGCTAGTGCCCCGCGAGATTCCAATGCGGACAGGGTAATACCCCGCCCGTTGCCAAAAGCGCAACAGCCGCGGCTCGGCACCGAAGCTGGCGGCGAAATAGTCATGCGCGAGGCCGGTGGTAGGCAGCTGCTGTAATAGCCGGGTCCCGTAACCTTGCCCTTGCAGGCGCGGATGCACGGCAATACGCATGATGCGCGCGCATTGCTGCGCGGGCGCCTGCACGAGTCCGGCGTGAAAGGCCAGTGATTGCGGCACCAGATGGCCGCGCGGGCGGCGATAGCCGGCGTGAATCGCCTGGGACATGGCTGGGTCGAAGCCGCCCTCGGTTGCCAGCAAGACAGCGGCGAGGATATGGCCCTGCGCGGTTAGGGTGAATACACGCAGGGCGGGATCATCCAACAGCCGCTGCAAATCGCCGGGAGTGGTGCGCGGATGGGCGAGCAGCAACAAGCCGAACAGCTCGCGCAGGCGGGCTTCATCGCCAAGCCAGGCAGCGCGGTCTTCGGCCACCAGCTCACAGGCAGCCGGACTTGGAACGGTGAATGCCGCGACCGGCGCCGGTTCACTATCCAACAGCAGCAGGCGCCAGGTAAGGGCCTCCAAGGGGTCATCTTGGGCCCAGCGGATCGGCGTATGCAGCTCGAGGGACCGCCACTGGGGGGTCTGTTGTTCCAGCAAAGGCTGAAAACGCAGGCTGAAACCGCCGCCGGTGCCTTCATAGCCATGCCGCGTGGTGGCGAAGATAATCCGCGGGTAGTGCGTCAGTAGGCGGGCCAGGACCGTCGTCGGGAGGGCCGCGGCTTCATCGACCAAGAGCAGGTCGGCGGCAGGCGCATCGAGATAGAGAGTATCCGGCGGCGTGAACTCCAGGCGTGCCTCGGCGAGTTGCAATTGCAGCCGCTGGCGGTGGGCTGCCGGTAATTGTTGCGCGGCGTGCATGAATACGGGGTTGACGGCGGCGGGCCGCGGCGCGGTTACCCGAATATGCCAAGGCCCGTCGCTGAGCAAGCGGGCGGCGGCCAACCCTAGGGCCGCTGATTTACCCCGGCCGCGATCCGAGGTTAGCAGCAAAGGCCGGCGCGCTCGGCCGCGGGCGGTACGAACAATGGCCTCGACTGCCGCAGCCTGATCGGCGGTGGCGCAGGCGTCAGTGCTGGCAGGGGGAGCGGCCTTACTAGGGAGGGCATCGTGGGCAGGAGCAGCCGGCAGGGGTAGATGCTGAGCAATGCGGATCACCTCATCGGCTTGCTGCAGCAGCCGGCTCAGGCGCTGAAGAAATAGGTTGGGGCGCGCCGCGTCAGCAACTGCGGACCTTGCGCAACGCGGTGGCATCAACAGGCACAGCAAGCCCCCGCCGCGCAGACTGCCGCTTACGGCGCCGAAAGCATCCGGCAAGAAGTCCTGCCAAGCATCGAAGATTAAGGTGTCGTACTCGCAGCCGAGGGCTTGGCGGGCCTGCTCGGGCGCTAGGGCAGGGATGGCGGCGGGCGGGTTATGGCCCAGCCACAGCGGTTGGCTGGCAGTCAGGCGCGCGATCTGGGCGGCGCTATCATGGCACCAGGCATAGTCGCCTGCCAGGCACAGGCAGCGGCGCTGGCAGCAGGCCTGGGCGGCGGCATGCTGGGTTCTGACCCAGGCGGCAAAGTCGGCCATGGCGCAGACTGAGCCCTTAGGCGGGGTTCAAGCGCCTTGCCGCCAGTTTTGCAGCCACTCGACCAATTCCTGCCAAGGTAGGGCTGGGGCGAACAGAAAGCCTTGTGCCTTATGGCAGCCGAGTTCTTCGAGGCGCTCGAGCTGGGCCTGTTCTTCCACCCCTTCGGCGACCGTTTCCAGGTTGAGATGCTCGGCCAGGGCGACGATGGCCTTGAGAATGGCAATGTCCTCGGGATTGATGACCAAGTCGCGGACAAAGCTGCGATCGATCTTCAGAGCCGAGACCGGGAAGCGCTTGAGGTATTGCAGCGACGAATAGCCGGTGCCGAAATCGTCCACCGCCAGGCGCAGCGCGTTTTCCTTGAGGCGTTCGAGGATGGCGATGCTTTGCTCGGTGTCCTTGATCAGCATGCCTTCGGTGAGCTCCAGCATCAGGTTGCGCTTGCCAAGCCGATAATCGCGCCGCAGGCGGTCGATACGGTCGGCGAGATCGGGCTGGGTGAATTGCACCGCCGATAGGTTGACTCCCATTTCGATGTCCGGAAACCCCAGTTCGCACAGCCTGGCGGCATCCTGACAGCCCTGGGTGAGAACAAAATCGGACAGTGGCAGGATCAGCCCGGTCGATTCGGCCACCGGAATGAATTCCGCCGGCGAGATCATGCCGCGTTCGTTGTCATGCCAGCGGACCAAAGCCTCGACGCCAGCGACGGTATGTGTGCTGAGATCGATTTGCGGCTGATAAGCCAGAAATAGCTCGCCACGATCGAGGGCGCGACGCAGGCGGGTTTCCAGGGACAGCCGGCGGCGGGCGCGTTGATGGGCCTCGGCGGAATAGAACCGGTAGCTGTTGCCGCCGCGGCTTTTGACATCGTGCATGGCGGTGTCGGCATGGCGGATCAGGTTCTCGGTGTCATCGCTGCTGTTGGGATAGAGACTGATGCCGATGCTGGCGGTCAGATTGATATCGTGCTCGTTGATATGGAAGGGGCGGTTGACCATGCCCTGAATGCGCTGGGCGATTTTCGCGGCATCTTCCGGGGCGGCCAGGTCGGCCAGGAGGACGACGAACTCGTCACCGCCCATGGAGAAGGTATTGTTACCTAGGTTGATGGTCCGAAAGGAATGATCGCTGCCGCGCAGCTCCGTGCTCAGGCGTTTGGTCATTTCCCGCAGCACTTGATCGCCGGCGCCATGGCCGAGACTCTCGTTGACTCGTTTGAAGTCGTCGAGATCCAGCATGCACAACCCCAGGCCGTGCTCCTGGCGCTTGGCTTGACGCAGGGCCCGCTCCAGGGTTTCTTCGAGCAGACTGCGATTGGGCAGTCCGGTAATCCGATCGTAAAAGGCGAGATGATGGATTTGCCGCTCCGCCTCGCGCATCTCGCTGATGTCCAGCGCGACACTGAACAGGCGATGTTCGCCGGTGTCGGTTTCGATAGCAGGGCGGGCGCGTTCGTGGAGTAGGCGATCCTGACCGCTGGGGCGCTGTAGGCGATATTCGATTTCATAGCCCGAGCCGCTGCTCAAGGCTTGCTCTAGTGTGTCGCTGACTTGCTGACGGTCTTCGGGATGGACCTGCGCCAAAAAATCGGCCAAAGGGATGTCCGTTTGCGAGGGGAAGGCGTCGGCCAGCCACCGTTCGACTTCGCCCGCTAGCCGGGTGATATAGTGCCCCTCGTGCCAGTCCCAATAGCCGAGCTGTGCCATGGTCTGGGCTTGGCGCGCGCGGTCCCGCTCCGCCCGCAGGCTGTCGCTCGCGCGCTGTCGACGCAGGCCAAAGCGGAGGCGAGCGAGCAACTCATTGGGGTCGCAGTACTTGCTGACGAAATCATTGAGCGCCGCCTCATTGGCGTGGACGGTCTGCTCGGGTGCATGGTTCTCCACCAGGGCCAGGATGATCGCCCGGTCGCCGCCGGCAAGCTTGCGCAATGCTTCGCTGACGGCGAAGCCATCCATGCCCGGCAGCACCGGGTCGAGCAGGACGGCGTCGGTCGGCTGGCTGGCAAACGCCGCGGTTGCCTCCACGCCGCTGCTAGCGGTGACGAGGTGATAGCCGGCCAGGGTCAAGGCATCGACCACCTTGCGCTGGCAGGTGCGATCGGCCGTGACGACCAGAACCGAGACGGCGGGAGATGCAGGCGTTGCTTGTTGGTTCAAAGGCATAGGTGTCACTATAGCAAATCTTTGAGGACTGCATAGGCATTGGTGCAGGCCTGCTCGAGAGTTGCCAGAGTTGTTTCCACCAGTGCGGAGTCGATGTCTTGCTGAGCTAACTGAGTGAGCTGATGGGCCAGCGCAGCAACTCGCACGACCCCCAGATTACGGCTGACTGTAGCCAGCTGCCGGGCGCTGTGAGCCAAGGCGTCGCTGTCCCGGTGCAGCCAGGCGGCGCGCAGGGCGTCCAGGTGGTTGGGTGTGGTCTCCAGATAATGCAGCACGGCATGGGCCAATAGAGGCTGGCTACTCATATCCAGGCCCCGGATGCGCTCGATGATGCTCATGTCGAGGATGGTGGCGGTAGTGACGGCTGCGTAGGTTGCCGTGCTTGCGTGGTCCGCCGCGGGTTCACTGGCCTCGGTCCAGTTCAAGTTACGCTGCAGCACGGCTGCCAGGTCGGCTCGGGTAAACGGTTTGGCGAGGTGGTCGTCCATGCCGGCGACTAAGCTGCACTCATGATCGCCCAGTTGGGTGTATGCGGTCAAAGCGATGACCGGCAGGGGTTGGCCTTGGCGGTTGCGATAAGCGGCTTGGCGGATGGTGGCACTGGTGCGGTAGCCGTCGAGAATGGGCATTTTGCAATCCAACAGCACCAGATCGAAGGTTTCCTCCGCCAAACGCTGCAGTGCTTGCCAGCCATCACCCGCGATTATGACCGTACAGCCCAGAGCTTCGAGCATGCCGTGAGTCAGGATCTGGTTGGCCAGCTGATCCTCAGCCAATAAGACATGGGCTGCCAGCTGCTGGGGCGGCGGCGCGGGTACACTGGCGATGGGATATGACGGCCCCTCGGCCCGCGGCAGGGGCAATTCGAAGCTGAATGTGGTGCCGCGGCCCGGTTGACTGTCGATCTGTAACTGGCCGCCCAGCAAGCTCACGAGCTGATTGCAAATCGCCAGGCCTAAGCCGGAGCCGCCTCGTTCGCGAGCAGGGGAATCATCAGCCTGGGCGAAGGGCTCTAAGATATGGGCCTGCATGTCTTCGGCAATACCGATACCGGTGTCGGTGACGCTGAATCGTAACCACTGGCTATCGCCCGAGGCAATCGGCTGGGGCGCTTCGACCCTGATAGTGATCGTGCCTTGATCGGTGAATTTGATGGCATTGTCGACTAGATTGATGAGCACCTGACGTAGATGGTTGGCACCGCCATGATAATAACGCGACAGTTCGGCAGACAGATGGGTGGTCAGATTGAGGGGTTTGTGCCGTAAGCGTTCGCTGAACAAGGTGGTGATCGATTCGATGAGCTGAGGCAGGTCGAAGGGCTTTTCCTCCAGGGTAAGGCCGCCGGTCTCGATGCGCGATAAGTCCAACAGACCATCGATCAGTTCTACTAGGCTCAGGGCGGCTTGCTGGATGTGCGCTGACAGATTGTGCTGATAGTCGGTGAGCCGGGAATCTTGTAACAGCTCGATCAGTCCGGTAATGCCATGGATCGGGGTGCGGATTTCATGGCTGATGCGGGCGAGAAACTGGGTTTTGGCCAGATTGGCCTGTTCCGCCTCGGTGCGCGCCTGGTTGGCGGCCTGCAGGGCCGCGTTGAGCTCGGCAGTGCGCTCGGCGACGGTCTGCTCGAGCCTATCGCGTTGCGTGGTCAGATGAACGTCGCGCTCGCGAATTTGGCTGCCCATGTCGTTGAAGCAGCGAATCAGAATGCCGAGTTCGTCTTGTGACTTGGGCTCGAGCGGCGGACTCGGCGCTTGCTGACGAGCCATCTGAGCCATGGCTGTAGCGAGGGCCGTTAGCGGCTGGCCGATCAAGCGTTGCAGATAAGTCAATAACAGCGCCACGATCAGCAGTCCAGCCAATATGACGAACAACGGAATCAGCCAAGCCGTTTCTGCCGGGGGAAAATGCATGGCAATTTTGGCTTGGATGCAAATCGCGCCGATCACCTCCCGGTCGAGAATCAATGGCGTCAAGACTGCAACTCGGTTGCCATCGAGGCGGCTTTGGCTCTGCCCGGAACGCAGCGTGGCGGCGATCGCCGGGCGCTTGAACAAGGCCTTGGCACCCTTGCTTGCCGCGGGCGTTTGGCCTATGCCGACGAAAACGGTTTGCGGGTCGCTATAAATGCGGGCGTATTGGAAGCCCGGCTGGCGGCGCAGGCCGGCGAGCAACCGGTAGGCGAGCTGGGTATCCTCGAAGGTAACGGCTGCGGTGGTATTGGCCGCAAGCACTGCGGCCAGGGTTTCGATCTGCAGCCGGTACGCTTTGCGCACATGATGGAGTTCTGTCGCCAAATACCCGAGGGAGGCAACGAGTACACCGGCTAACGTGGTCAGCAGCACGACTATTGTGATTTTGCGGGCAATGGGCTGGTCGCGAAACGGCTTCATGGGGCGTTGTCCCCATGGAGTACACGCCTGGCCACCTGCAGAAGCTGGGCACTAAGCGTCAAGTCCGCGCTTTGGGCAGCATGGCGATTGATAATAAATTGGATGCGTTGGCGCTCCCGGCCCAGCTCGATCATACCGCCGCGGGCGGCGAAGCCGGGCAGGTCGCTGACCGTGAGGACCGGTTTGCCCGCCAGCGCCGCCAGCAACGCGGGCAGCCGCCGCTGTTCGGCAATGCCGATGAACAGTACCTGACACTGCTGTACGGCTGTCTGGGCTGCAAATGTCTGCGTCACTTGAATCGGCTGTTGCTGGTGCAATTTGCCGGCGATCGTATCGAGCGCGTCCACCAGCGGGTCTTCGCCGAAGACACAGATACGAAAGGCGGCATTGGCGGGCTGGGCGTGGGGCGGCCAGGTGATGAATTTGGTGAATTTGTACAGCAGCACCGCTTTGACGGCTTGTGCCTTGCCGGCGTCGCTCAAGGCAGGCCAACAAGCCAGACTGATTGCCGTATACAGGAGCAACAAGCGGGCAAATCGAGCCATGTGGATCAGAAATCGGCGGTCAGGCTGACGTAAACACGCCGCTGCAAGGATTGCGCGGGCAGTTCGGTCGTGAATTCCGGTTGATATTCCAGATGGCGTGCGTCGAGCAGATCCTGGCCGACCAGGGCAAGCTCCAGGCCGGGCCGCGGGCGCCAGGCCAGGCGGGCATGGGCGGACCAATAGGCGGGGATGCGCACGAAATCGGCCCGGCCGATGTCATCGACATAGCGCAGGCCGATTTCCCAGCGGTAGTGTTGGCCGGCGTCGCCGCCGACGCGCCCGTTTAGCTGATGCTGCGGATGGCCGTAGTCTTGTTTATACACATAAAAATCCCGTGTCGGGCGATGCATATAATGCACCATATACGTGTAGGCGAGTTTGGAATACAGGCTGTGTTTGGGTTGCCAATTGAGGCCAAGTTCGAGGCCGCGGGATTGCGCCTCGGCTTCATTTTGCGTGGGCCGTTCTCTGACGAGCAGTGCGGCCGGTTCTCCGCAATCCGATACTTGGTTAACCGCAGTGCCCGAGGGTTGGCAGAGCAGTTTGCCGGGACCGGCTCCTACTAGGTCGTCATAATCGTGGAAGAATAGCGCGAGGTCGGCGTGCCAATGCGGTGATGCTTGCCAACGCCAGCCAAGTTCGTAAGCATGCAGCTTTTCCGCAGTAAAATCGGGACTGGGGAGAATTTGCATTAGGGTGGGTGGCTCGTGATTCAGATCTTCGGGAAGCGTAAGCGTTAGATTGCGTTCCAGCAGGGAGGGCAGACGTGCTCCGCGCGAAAATGAGGCCCAGAGGGTGTGTTTTGGACTAGGTGTCAGTCGCAGCCGAGCGGTAGGCATGAAATAGCCGTTCGATAAGGAGCGTTTGGACCATTTGCCGCCAAGGGTGATGTTCAGGTGGTTAGGAATGAGCTCGATATTGGTCTGCGCAAAGCCGGCGTATAAATCAAGCGTTGATGGGGCCGTGCTGCTGATGGACTCAACGCTTGTGGGCAAGTCAAGCCAATGGCGGCGCAGGGTCAGCCCCAGCAGCAGATTGGCGTAGCGGCCAACGGGCAGGGTTTGCTGGGCGTCGAGATTGGCGGTTCGGCGGCGGAAATCGAGATAGCTTTCGTCACGCTTGAGGGCCTCGACATAGCCGCGGAGCTTGAACTGGGCGCGCGGCGCCAGCCGCTGACGCCATTCGCCCTGCAGATAAAGGCCGCGCGCGCTGCCGATCGCCTCAGCTTGCACGTGCGCCGGGGGTGACAATTGGACATAGGTGAGAGCATTGCCTGCTTGGGTTTTGTAGGCATCGCCTTGCAGCGTGAATGCGGTGCGGCCGCTGCCTTCGTAGTCCAGGCGCAAGCCGGCCCGGGCCTGGCGCCAGGTATCCGGCCCGGCCTCACCGGAGTCGGTGATGATACTGCCGTCGCGGTTAGTGCCCTTGGCATGCACCCGATAGGTCGTGGCGGCATTGAGCCGGCCACCGTAGCGCAGGCTGGCGAAACCGCGCTCCTCGTTGCCCGCGCCGAAGGTGACATGCGTGCCCTGGGTATCCTGGCTGTGCTGGGTGATGATGTTGATCACGCCGTTGACGGCATTCGGCCCCCACAGCGAAGCGCCGGGGCCGCGAATGACTTCGATGCGGTCGATATCGGCCAGCACCAGATCCTGTGCATCCCAAAATACGCCTGAGAATAACGGCGAATACACGGTGCGGCCGTCGACCATGACCAGCAGCTTATTGGCATACTGCAGCATGAAGCCACGGGCGGAAACGGCCCAGCGACTGCTGTCCAGGCGGGCGACATGCATCCCGGGGGCCAGGCGCAGGGCTTCTGGAATGGTGCGCACCCCGGCCCGGCGAATATCTTCGGCGGTAATGACGAACACCGCTGCGCTGGCCTGCTGCAAGGGTTCGGCCCGGCGCGAGACGGTGGTGACCTCAATCGAGGTCAGCTCGTCCAGGGACATATTGAGGAGCGTGTCGGTGTCTTGCGCAGCGGCCTTGCCAACGAGCAGCGTCAAGGCCAGCAGGCAACCGGTTACCAGGCTGCGGTCGCCGCGGTGGCGAAACCTCCATGTAGAAAAAGCGTGTCGCACAATAGCTTAGCCAATCGAGAGTTTGTCAAGTCGATAGCGCAGCTGGCGCAGGGTCAGGCCGAGCTCGCGAGCGGCGGCGGTGCGGTTCCAGCGGTGTCGCTCGAGGGCGTCGCGAATCAATTGCCGCTCCTTGTCTTCCAGCACTTCCTCGAGTTTGTCGCTGTCATCTCCCGGGGTGCTCTTGCCGGTGGCGGCGATATCGGCGGGCGGTGTCGGTTTCAGCGCCAAATCCGCGGCGCGGATGGTGCTGCCTTCACACAGGGTGGCCGCACGCTCGATGACGTTTTCCAATTCGCGTACATTACCGGGAAACGGGTATTCACGCAAAGCCTGCATGGCTTCGTTGGCGAGCGGCGGCGGTGCGACGCCCCAATGGCTGGCCAGGCGCTTGAGAAAATGGTCCGCCAGGGTCGTTAAATCCTCATTGCGCTCGCGCAATGGCGGAACCCGCAGCTCAATCACATTGACGCGGTAAAACAAGTCCTGCCGGAATCGCCCGGCGCTAACCTCGGCGGCGATATCTTTGTGACTGGCCGACAGAATCCGGACGTCAGTGCGGACTTCGCGTTGGGCGCCGACCGGGCGGATGGCGCGTTCCTGAATCGCCCGTAACAGCTTGACCTGCAGGTGAATCGGTAGCTCGATAATCTCGTCGAGAAACAGCGTACCGCCATGCGCGGCCTGGAACAGCCCGTTTTGGTCGTCGACGGCGCCGGTAAAGCTGCCGCGCAGATGGCCAAACAGCTCGCTTTCCATAAGCTCGGCGGGAATCGCGCCGCAGTTAACCGGAATGAACGGGCCTTGGGCCCGCGGGCTTTGCGCATGAATACTGCGGGCGACCAGCTCTTTGCCGGTACCGGATTCCCCCACAATGAACACCGGTGCCTGGCTGCGGGCGACTTTGGTGATCATGGCCCGCAACGCTTGCATGGGCGGCGAATCGCCGAGTAACAGCGATTCGCCCGGGCCGGCCTGGCTGGTGGTTTTCGGGGTCGGCAAGGCGATCGCCGAATTGACCAGATTGCGCAGGCTCTCCAGGTCGACCGGCTTGGTTACGAAATCGAAGGCCCCGGCTTTGAGCGCCTCGATAGCGGTTTCCATGCTGCCGTAGGCGGTTATGACAGCGACCGGCAGTTGCGGGTGCCGGGTTTGAATGGTGCGCACCAGGTCGATGCCGTTGCCGTCGGGCAGGCGCATGTCGGTCAGGCATAAATCGAAGCGCTGCTCGCCCAGGCGCGACTCGGCATCGCCCAGGCCGCTGGCCGCCTCGGTCGCCAAGCCCATGCGGCCCAGCGTGATTTCCAGCAGTTCACGAATATCCGGTTCGTCATCGACCACAAGCACGCGCTGGGTGTTCATAAATGCAGGCCTTACTCATGGTTGGGAACGGTGAAGGTGAGCCGAAATAGACTACCCAAGTCGGCGTCACTACGGTAAGTCAGCTCGGCGCCGTTGGCAACGCATAGCTCGCGGGCAAGGTACAGGCCGAGCCCGGTGCTGTCCGAGGCGGTGGTGAAAAATGGCTCGAACAGGCGGTCTTGATGCTCAGGCGCGATCCCGGGGCCGCTGTCGATGATGACCAGCTCAATACCACCATTAGCCTCAATGCGCTTGGCTTGCAAGCGAATCTGCAGCTTGCCGCTGGCATCCCGGCCATACTTCACGGCGTTGTTGAGCAGATTCCAGATCACCTGATGAAGCTGATCGGAATCGAACTGGATTAGAAGACCAGGGGGCATCTGAGCCGTTTGAATAATCTCCGGCGCAAGCTTTTTGTGCTGGCGGAAATCATCCAAAAACCGCTTTAGCCATTGCCCTAAATCGATATGATCACAACGTGGCTCGCCGCGCCGGGATAATTGCAGGATATTGCCGACGATGCCGTTCATCCGTTGACCATGATCCAGGATCATGCGCACCAGGCGCTGATCGGCATCATTTAACGCTGACGATTCCGCCAACAGCTGACCGGCATGGGTGATGGCCGCCAAAGGATTGCGGATTTCATGGGCGATGCTGGCCGTCAGACGGCCTAACGAGGCGAGCTTGGTTTGCTGTATTTGGTGTTGCAGCTCGGCGATGTCTTCGAGAAAGATCAGGCTGGCCCCCAAAGGGGCTTCGCCGAGCCGGGTCAAGCGCATGCGCAATGTGGTATTGGCGGTACCCGGCAGTTGCACGGTATAGCCCTGCGGACAACCGGCCTGGCGCCAACCCGCCAGGGCCGCGCGCAGATTGGGGGGAGCGGATTTGGGGCGCTGCTGTGGCTTTTCCTTGGGGTAGCCCAGCAGGCGCAGGGCGGCTTCGTTGGTGAGATGCACTTGATCGGCATCGTCGATCACAATAATGCCGGAATCGAGTGTGGAGACGATATGCTGGTTGAGCTCGGCCATGTTGGCCAGATCCAACCCGCGTTTGACCGCTAACGCCTCGCTTTGCTGGGCCCGCCGGCCAAGGACGGCGGCGACCGAGGCGCTGACGAATAAAGTGGCGCCGAGAATGCCGGTATGGGTGTAATAGCTTGTGTCATACAATTGCCAGAGCTGGCCGAATATCTCGGCCGTCAATAGCGCCAAGGTGCCCAGGGCGGCGAAAAAAATCGCTGTACGTCCCGGGGTGACCAGGGCGTTGCCGGCAACCGCGATTAGCAGCAGCATTCCCAGCCCACTGCTGACGCCGCCGCTCGCCATCATCAGCAGGATCAGCGCCGCGATTTCGAACACTCCCTCGGCGACGACCTGCACGATAAAGCTCGGCTGCTGGACGCGGGCCAGGCCATACCCTCCGATGCCCAAGGCGATGTAGGCGACCAGCGTGATGTAGAACAGCTCGTGACTGAGCTTGGCGAGGACTTCCGGGCCCTGTTCGGTGCCGGCCAAAAACAGCAGAAACAGGGCCAGGCCGACGCGGTACAGATTGAGCAGGCGCAGCGCTCGCCAATAGGGCCGGGGCGGCTCGCCGAAAGGGTGAAATGGGCTGGATTTAACCGTTGTAGCGTGGAGCACCAAAGTGATCGTTAGGCGTTGAGTTTACCAACCGGCAACGATGTCGCCAGCACGAGGCGGATTGATCAGCGCGGTATCGGGCTCGACCACGGCGTAGCTGCTGGCCACCTGGGTCACCGCGAGCTGGCCAAGAGCCTGCGACAGCTGGAGTCTTGGCCGGACCCGAGAACCACTGTCCGTGCTGCGATATAGGGTCAACGTGGCGCCGTGGGCCAGCAGATTGGCGGTGCCGGCCTGAATCCATATCCGGTCGCCCTTGACCTTTGCTACCCGGGTCAGGAAAGGCCGGCAGGCCAGCACATGATGCAGATCCTTGGCGGCCGCTTCCAGGACCTTGGCTACCGTCTTGCCATAAGCATTGCGGAAAAAGCCGCGGCTGCCGAAGGGCAGGCTGTCATCCGGGCGGACCCGCCCGCGCGCCGTTTCGCCATAGCGCTCGGCAAACAGGCGATCCCCTAGGATGGCATCATAAAGAAAAATTTCAATCTCGAAATGACGCTGATTGAGGGCGAAGCCGAGCCAGCTCGGATTGCTGGGCTGCAGGCCGATGTCGTGAATCACCCCGGCCAGCAAATATTGCGCGCCGAGGGTTTGGCCGAGCTGGTACAGCGGGGCCGGCAAGGCATTCCCTGCCAGATAGCGCTGCGGGGCTTGCCCGGCATCCGGATAAACGCCGCGGTCACCGGCAGCCTCGAGCAGAACGGGGGTGTCGTCGGCCAAGCGTTCTACAATGGCGCGGCCGACCCCTTGGCTAAAGCCCGCGCTCTCGCCGACCCGTTGTTGCTGGGGGGCGACCAGAGGAAACGCCAGGGCCGCGATGCGCGGCCGATACGGGGTCGCGCCATCGCACTGACGCGTGGGATCGAGGGTGATACGCGCTCGCACTCGATAGGTCCCGCCTTGCTGTTGCTCCTCTAGCACCTCGACCTGTTCCACGGCGGCAGTGGCGCGCATGCGGGTGCGATCGAACAGTCGGCCGCTGGTGGTCATGGCGGTTTCGCTGCGCAATTGCCCGCCGCTTTGTACCGCCGCGCGGCGGATCGCGTCCTGCACCGCAGCTTCCCGTGCTCGGCTGATATCCCCGCTGATCACCGCGATGCCTTCGGTCACCACGGTTTCACTCGCCAAGGCTGATCCCAGGGGAACGCTTCCGAGCAGCATTACCAGCCAGCTACAGGCCATGAATCGGCCCAGCAGTCGTATCATCGTTTCATACACCGATTTTGCGTCATCTTCGATATTTCAACAGGCCGTTGCGTTGCTGCCATCGTAGGGCGGGTTTCAACCCGCCGCGCCGGGCGCGGATTTAAATGCTGTGGTCGGTTAAAACCGACCCTACAGCGTTATCGTAGGGCGGGTTTCAACCCGCC
>CAYFSA010000071.1:0-14211 GCA_964345605.1 uncultured Ectothiorhodospiraceae bacterium | reverse complement strand
CCCGCCTGCTCGCCGCGTTCCTGCAGCCAATTCTCATGCGACCAAGCCGGCAAGTCTGCTGTCAGTGAGTCATTCGTTGCCGCTGTGGGGGCCGCTGCCCCTGCCGCTGAATCGGCCTGCGCAGGCGCTTCGAAGCCGTCATCCCAGGCGAAATAGGGTGCCGAGGAGCGCGCCTGCGATTGCTGGCGCTGATCCGTCATTTCATTGACTTTGTTTTGATCAAAATCGACCGCAGAGATGATCTCGACACCATCTTCAAGGTTGCGACTCGACAAGATTACGGCATCCGCCCCTTGGGCCTCGCGTACCTTGCGGATTGCAGTGCGCATATCCGGCGCAAAGAACCGCTTGATTTTCATAATGAAACCCTTTTACAGCTAGCACCGCCATGGTGTCATATCATGCGCTTAAGCACGACCCGAAACATCTTTTTGGCCAATGGTAGCGACCACCCGAATCCGGCGGTTATCGGGAATCTCGTTATACGACAACACCGCCAGATTACTGAGATTCGCCCGCAGCCATCTCGCCAGCCAGGCCCGCAATTCAGGGGCAACGACCAAGATAGCGGGCTGGCCCTGCATCTCTTGACGGGAGGCGGCATCGGCAAGCGATTTTTGCAAGCGTTCCGCTAATCCGGGTTCGAGGGTGGGGGCCACCGAGCCTTGAGTGGATTTATGCAATAATTGCTCCAAAGCGGGATCCAGCGTGATCAGCGGCACTTCCGAGATGTTTCCCGCGATCTGCTGCATGATGGAACGCGCCAGCGCGACCCGGACGCCGGCAGTCAGCGTGCCGGGGTCTTGACTCCGGCCGCCCTGCTCCGCCAAGGATTCGGCAATGGTCCGCATGTCACGGATCGGCACCTGCTCAGCCAGCAGGTTTTGTAACACCTTCAAGATCGCGCCCAAGCTCATGGTTTGAGGTACGAGATTTTCGACCAGTTTAGGTTGGGCAGTTGCCAGGCGATCCAGCAATTGCTGAACTTCGTCATGGCCCAACAGCTCATCGGCATGATCCTGCAATACCTGGGACAGATGAGTGGCGATCACCGTGCTGGCATCCACTACAGTATAGCCCAGGGTTTGCGCCTGATCCCGCTGACTGACATCGATCCATACCGCCTCCAGGCCGAAGGTCGGATCCTTAGTGGCAGTGCCCTTGAGCTCACCATAAACCTGCCCCGGATTGATCGCCAGATCCTGATCCGGGAACACTTCCGCCTCACCCATGGTGACCCCGTGGAGGCTAATCCGATAAGCATTGGGTGCGAGGTCCAAGTTATCGCGAATGTGTACCGGCTGCACCAAAAAGCCGAGCTCCTGCGAGAGCTTTTTGCGCACGCCCTTGATACGGGACATGAGCTGGCCATCCTGGTTGCGGTCAACCAGCGGAATCAAGCGAAAACCGACTTCCAGCCCGATAATGTCGACCTGGCCCACATCCGACCAGGACAGCTCCCGCGCTTCGGCACTGGGCGTCGCTTCCTGCTGAGCCTCTTCGCCGCCCTCGCCGGCCGCGCTCACCGGCTGTGCCTGCTGCTTGCGATAAATCGCCCAGGCCCCCCAGGCGGCCAGCCCCGCCAGAGTCAGGAAGATGAAGTTCGGCATTCCCGGTACCAAGCCGAGGGAGCCGATGATCGCGGCCGTCACGGCAAGCGCCTGGGGCTTGTCGAACAACTGGTGCATCACCTGCGTGCCGATTGCCTGATCGGCTTCCCCGGAAACCCGGGTGACAATGATGGCGGCGGCGGTGGACAGCACCAATGACGGGATTTGCGCCACCAAGCCGTCACCGATGGTCAGCAGGGTGTAATTGCGAATCGCGTCGCTGAAGGCCATGCCATGCTGGCCCATACCGATCGCCAGGCCGCCGACGATATTGATGAGCAAAATGAAGATGCCAGCGGTCGCATCACCGCGCACGAATTTACTGGAACCATCCATCGCGCCGAAGAAATCCGCTTCGCGCCGCGTTTCCGTGCGCCGCTCCTGGGCTTCCTCCTGGGTGATCATGCCAGCGTTCAAGTCGGCATCGATCGCCATTTGCTTGCCGGGCATGGCATCCAGCGTAAAGCGGGCATTGACCTCGGCAATCCGTCCGGCGCCCTTGGTAACCACCACGAAATTGATAATAATCAAAACCGCAAAGACCACCAGCCCAACCGCGAAATTGCCGCCGATAACAAACTCGCCGAAGGCCTCGATCACGCGGCCGGCCGCATTGGTCCCTTCGTGCCCCTCGAGCAGTACGACCCGGGTCGAGGCAACGTTCAAGGACAGTCGCAGCAGCGTTGCCACCAGAATGACCGTCGGGAAAACCGCGAAATCCAGGGCGCGCACCATGTACACCGCCACCAGCAGGACCACCAAGGCAAAGGCGATATTGAAGGTGAAAAACACATCCAACAAAAACGCCGGCAGGGGCAACACCATCATGGCCAGCATGGTGATGACCAGCAGCGGCGCACCGAGGCCGGTGCGGGCTACATCTTGCAGATTATTGAGGAAGGTCGCCGCGTTCATTGGCTCGTTAAGTCACTGCGGTTAAAAACCGCGCCCGTATGATACCGGGCGCGCACCTGAGTTAGGCTGGGTAGCGATAGGTATCCGGCACCGGCAGATCGCGCGGCGGGGCGGGCGGCTGCCGGCCTTCGTGACGAGCAGCCTTGAGCTGATAGACATAGGCCAGCACTTGCGCCACCGCGATAAACAAGGCCGTCGGAATTTCCTGATCCAACTCGGTGGTGTAATACAAGGCGCGTGCCAAGGTCGGTGCCTCGACCTGCGGCACCTCGTTGGCCCGGGCCACTTCGCGAATATGCATAGCCACCAGATCGACACCGGAGGCCACGACTTTGGGGGCGCCCGGGCCGGTTTGATCGTACTTGAGAGCAACTGCGAAATGGGTCGGATTGGTCACGACCACATCCGCCTGGGGCACCGCTTCCATCATGCGCGCCTGGGCCTGCTGCATCTGCAGACCACGGATCTTGCGCTTGACTTCGGGATTGCCCTCGGTTTCTTTGTTCTCGTCCTTAACTTCCTGTTTGGTCATGCGCAATTGCTTGTTATGATTCCAGATTTGAAACGGCACATCGACGGCGGCAATGACGATGGACACCGCTGACAACAGCAGAAAGGACCAGAGCAACAGCTCACCGAGCTCGGCCAGGGCGGGTGCCGGTTCATTGGCACCGAGCGCCAATAATTTGGATTTGACCTGCCATAAGATCAGGATAGCCGTCGACCCGATGACGAAAAATTTGGCCAGCGCCTTGGCCAGCTCCATGGCCCCCTGCGGCCCGAACATCCGCTTCAATCCATTCAGCGGATTGATCTTGTTGGCCTTAGGCTGCATAGCCTGGGTTGCAAAATTCCAGCCGCCCAATACCAGCGGGCCAATAAGGGCCGCCACTGTCAAGATGGCCAACAACGGCGCAATCGCCCAAAACGCGCCCCAGATGGCATCCACCAGCGCCGCGATCATGGCACCGGGATCGAACAATTTGGCCCGTTCAATCTGAAAACTGTCTGCAATCACCGCCTCCAGGCGTCGAAACATGTAGCCGCCGAGAAACAAGAACGCGACGCCGCCGATCAGCAGCATCAAGGTCGTGTTCAATTCACGCGAGCGCAGCACCTGCCCGCGTTGGGCCGCCTCGCGCAGCCGTTTTGCGGTCGGTTCTTCGGTTTTGTCTTCGTTATCGGTCTCGGCCATGCCTTATGCACCTGCACCGCGGGTGATTCGGCCGATCAGATTAAAGGCTTCCAAGAGCAAATTCGTGAATTTGGGACCGACACTCGGCAAAGAAAAGGCCAGGATGGTGAGCCCCAGCAGCATGGTGATCGGAAAGCCCACAGCGAAGATATTGAGCTGCTGGGCAAAGCGCGTGATGACACCATAGGCCATATTGACCAGCAAAACACTGCCGACCACCGGCAGGGCGATCAGTAAACCGCCGGCGTACATCTGCCCGCCCCAGCGAACCAGATACCAGGCGTCCTCGCGGACCATGCCGAGCTCACCGATCGGCAATGTCCGAAAACTATCCAGGAGAACCTCGAAAGCCAACAGATGCCCGCCTAAGGTCAAGAACAGCAGCATCCCTAAGGTCACCAGGAATTGACTGATTACCGGCGTCTGAGCACCGGTGATGGGATCGACCATGGTGGCGAAGCCCAAACCCATGGACAAGGCAATCGATTGGCCAGCCATGGCCATGGCAGTCATTGCCATTTGCAGGATAAAGCCCATGCTGATGCCGATCAGCACCTGCTGCACCGCGATAAGCAGGCCTTCGGCGGAAATGGGGTCGACTTGCGGCGGCGGCGGCAGCAAGGGGGCAATGAACAGGGCGAACGCGAAAGCCAACAATATCCGGGCACGGACCAGCATGCTCGAGGTACCGAGGATCGGCATGGCCACGAACATGGCCCCAATGCGCATAAACGGCCACATCACCGCAGCGACCCCCGCCAGCATCTCGGCCTCGGTCAGCTCGAACAGGGTGTCCATAGCAGCAACTGCAGTCAACCAACCAAATTCGGGATGCTGTTATACAACCGTTCGGTAAAATCCACCCACAGCCGCAGCATCCACTGCCCGGCCATGGCTACGGCCAAACCGACGCCGATCATCTTGGGGATAAACGTCAGGGTCATCTCCTGAATGGAAGTCGCCGCCTGAATCATGCTGACCACCAAACCGATCACCAGGCCGGTCAACAACACGGGCGCGGCCAACTGGGCCGTGACCACCATGGCTTGCTGGGCGATCTGTAGAACCGTGTTTTCGGTCATGACGCCTCTCCTGCGCGTATTAAGCGGTTTCGTAAAAGCTCGCTGCCAAGGTGCCGATCGCCAGGCTCCAACCGTCAACCAGAACGAACAGCATCAGCTTGAACGGCAATGAAATAATCATTGGCGAGAGCATCATCATGCCCATGGACATCAAGACCGTGGCCACGACGAGATCGATGATCAAAAACGGGATCAGCATCAAAAAGCCGATCTGAAAGGCGGTTTTTAGCTCGCTGGTAATAAATGCCGGCACCAACAGGGAAAACGGCACGTCCGCCGGCGTCTCGAAGCCATCGACATCGGCGATTTTGGCGAACATGGCCAAGTCCGTTTCCCGGGTCTGCGCGATCATGAACTCATGAAACGGTTGTTTGGCCCGTTCCAGCGCCACATCGGGTTGGATCTGCTCGGCCATGTAGGGCTCGATCGCATCCGTATAGGCCTGTTCGAATGCCGGTGCCATGATAAACAACGTCAGGAACAAGGCGATCCCGGTGATAATCTGGCTAGATGGCGTCTGCGCCGCGCCAATACCTTGACGCAGAATGGCGAGCACGATCACGATGCGGGTAAAAGAGGTCATCATCACAAGCGCCGCCGGAATGAAGGTCAGCGCGGTCATGATCAAGAACACCTGCAGCTTGACCGAGTATTCCTGACCGCCTGCCGCCGTTTCGGTTACGGTCATCAACGGCAGATCGGGCTGGGCCCAAGCGACCCCGACAGGGAACAAGCCCAGCAGAATCGGCAGTAAAAACTTGCGTATAGCCATCACTGCGTATTCCGCAGCTTCGCCATGGCGCTATTCAAACGCTGGCTAAAGCTGATCGGGTCTGGTTGGCTACCAGACGTTGGCGGCACTGGTTCAGGCAGCACATGCAGCAGCCGGACCTGGCCCGGCGCCACGCCCAGCAACAGCTGCTCATTGCCGACTTGAACCAGAACAATGCGCTCGCGCGGGCCCACGGCCAGGGCCGTCAAGACCCGCATGCGCCCATCCAGATTGGGTCCCAAGCCCGACAGACGCCGCATCAGCCAAGGCAGCGCCAGGATCACGAGCAACAACACCACTAGCGCAACCAGAGCTTGCAGCATTCCCGGCAGATCGGCGGCGGGCAAGACCGGGGCTTCACTCGCCGCCGCCCATGTCGGCGTATTGCTGATCAGCAGCACCCAAGCGCCGAACCAGGCACGGCCGTTCATTTCAATTTACGCACCCGCTCCGCCGGGCTGATCACGTCAGTCAGACGAATGCCGAACTTTTCATTCACCACCACGACTTCCCCGTGGGCAATCAACGTGCCGTTGACCAGGACATCCAACGGCTCACCGGCCATTCGATCAAGCTCGACGACAGAACCCTGATTGAGCTGAAGCAGATTGCGGATGGGTAATTTCGATCGACCGATTTCCATGGACACCGTCACCGGCACATCCAGCAACACATCCAGTTGAATTTCTTCTTCCGAACGCTCGCCGAAACCATCGTCGTGCTCTTCATGCAAAGTCGTTTGGCCGGGTTTGTTCTGACCCGTTTCAGCTTGCTCGGCCATGGCAGCCGACCAATCGTCACCCGCGGCTTTTGCCTCTTGCTCACTCATCACTGCTGAACCTCATGCTGCAAGCCATCAATCAATCGTCGGTGCGCGTCAGTTAACGCGCCCCATTAGGCTATTGAAGTTTAGGAAGGCAAATAATAGACCAGCAAGGGCGCTTATGAACGCGTTTGCATTGCGCCACGACTGCCGGCAGATGGGGGAAACGGTTCCCGAGCGGCCCTCAGGAACCGTAAAGAAGAAAAAAGTGCATGCGGGATGGGCAAAACGCAGCAAGCCCATCATCAACTTATTCCTTGAGTTTTCTAAAACTCCTCCCACTCACCATCCTCGGCACCATCAGCCTGCGACTGCGAGTTTGAGACCGACTTGGGTTTACTCTCCGTTGCCGCTGGTTTGGTAGGCGCGGTTGCCTTGCTGCGGCTGGCACTCGGCGCAGCTGTCCCGCTCTGCGACGCCGGTTGTGTCGTGCTTTGAGCCGGCTTGGTCGAACTCGACGCAGCCTTGCCGGGCCGGGCCGGCCCGCTTGGCCCACCTTCTTCCAGTTTGAACACCGAGATGGCCGAAGCCAGACTCTGCGCTTGCTCATCCAATGATTCGGCGGCTGCGGCCGCTTCCTCGACCAGGGCGGCGTTTTGCTGGGTCACCTCGTCCATCTGCGAGATAGCCTGGTTGACCTGTTCGATGCCGGAGGACTGCTCGTTACTGGCGGCTGAAATCTCACTGATGATGTCGGACACCCGCTTGATGGATTTGACAATCTCATCCATCTGCGTGCCCGCCTCGCCAATCAAATTGGTACCGGATTCGACTTTGCCGACCGAATCGGTGATCAGCCCCTTGATCTCTTTCGCCGCATTAGCGGTCCGCTGGGCCAGATTGCGCACCTCCGTCGCCACGACAGCAAAGCCGCGGCCCTGATCGCCGGCCCGCGCCGCCTCGACCGCGGCGTTCAGCGCCAGAATGTTGGTCTGGAAAGCGATACTGTCGATGACCCCAATGATGTCGGAGATCTTGTTGGAGGATTCGGAAATCTCGCCCATGGTATCGACCGAATTGCGTACCACTTCGCCGCCCTTGTTGGCGACTCCGGTAGCCGATTCCGCCATTTGATTGGCCTGACCGGCATTCGAGGCGTTCTGCTTCACGGTCGAGGTCAGCTCTTCCATGCTCGAGGCGGTTTCCTCCAGGCTGGAGGCTTGCTCCTCGGTCCGCTGCGACAGATTCTGGTTGCCGGAGGCGATTTCCTGCGAGGCGGTGGTAATCGAATCCACCGATTCTTTGATCTGGGTGATCAGCTCGCGCAGCTGCATGACGGTATTGTTGACGGCGCTCTTGGTCTCGCCGAAGACCCCAGGGTATTCCTTGGTGATGGTCTGGGTCAGATCGCCGTTGGCCAGCGCCTTGGAGACCCGTATCACATCCTGGAAGCCAACATCGCAGTTCTCCATCAGCTGATTGAGATCGGCTACCATTTCCCGGAACATGAACTCGAATTGATCTGACTTACCGCGTTTGGAGAAATCCCCCTGGGCGCCGGCGTTGGCCAAGTCTTTGATCTCCTGACTGACTTTGAGCAGGGCCTGCTTGACCCCGGCCACGGCCTCGGTGGTCTTCGCCTTATCGCCCGGCAATTGCGGCATATCCGGCGCAAAATCGCCCTTGGAATACTGGGTGATCACCTCGACGATCTGCATATTGGTATCGATATGGCCGCGCGCCAGATTATTGACTTGCTCGGCCATATTGCCGTAGGTGCCCGGGTAACGCTCGGCCTTCATGGTCTCCCAGAGCCAGCCGTCCTCGTGCTGCTTGGCCAGGGTCAGCTGAGCCTGGGCAAAGTCGTTCAGGGCCTGCCGCATATCTTTCAGGGCGGCCAGCAAGCTGGTGGTGTCGCCGGCCTTTAGCTCGATCTCGGTATCAAGATCGCCCTGCGACAGGGCCTGCACCTTGGCCGCGGCATAAGTCGGCTCGCCGCCGAGCTGGCGCAGCAATTTGCGGGTAATCCAGGCGGCGATCCCAATCGCGACCACCACCGCAATGGCACCGATCACGAGAATCAGCGTCGAAGTCAAACCGGCACGCTCGCGGGCTTGCTCGCCGACCCCGTTCATCAAATCGCCCTGATAGTCAATCAACTCAACAAGTTTGCGCAAATAATTGCGCTGGCCGTCCCTGACCTCGTCGAGCAGCATGGCCTCGGCTTGCTCAAGCTTATTCGCTTCAATGAGCTCACCAAAGCGATCCTGATAGACCACGTATTCTTCGCGCGCATCGAGGGCCGCTTGCAACTTGGCTTTGCCTTCCGGGGTTGTAATGGTTTCTTCGAGCTTGGCGAAATTGTCGAGAATGGTTTTCTTGGCTGACTCAACCCGCGCAAGTTGTTCGGCGCGTACTTCAGGATCTTCAAAAATCACTGTGTCACGCATCGAACGCGCAATCGTATTAACCGCATCGATAATGTTATTAGCCCAAATCGTCTTGGGGAACTTGTCCTCGACGATATCGGTCATGTTGTTGCGAAGGCCGTTCACATTGAATATCCCTACCGCCCCGATCACACACATCAGGACAATCACAATCCCAAAACCAAACGTCTGCCGGGTACTTACCTTCATTTCCGAAGCCATGCTGATTCCTGCCTTTTTTGATCAATTGAATTCAGGACTTATGAGCCCCAGGCGCATACCATCCAATTCGCCATAACGCCTTGAAGCCTTGCTCCGCTCGGCGAGCGGTAAACTGTCGGGCCGCAAAACACAGTACCACCCGACGACTGTCGATCACCATACCGCCACCTCCCCGGCCAGACAACCGGGCGGCCGGCTCGAAACAGGCTCATGCGCCGCTAGCCGCTTGCCTCAATCGCCGTCAGGCTGCAACTCCAGAGCCAGCGAATTGATGCAATACCGCATGCCCGTCGGCGCCGGCCCATCGGCAAAGACATGCCCGAGATGGGCATCGCAGCGGGCACAGCGCACTTCGGTCCGGGTCATGCCGTGACTGCGGTCGGTCAGCTCAGCGATATTCGCGGCCTCAAGCGGCGCGGTATAGCTCGGCCAGCCGGTACCCGAATCGAATTTCTGCGTCGACTCGAACAGCGCTGCCCCGCAGCACACGCAATGATAGGTACCGGGTGTTTTTTCGTGAACATAGGCCCCACTGAAGGGCAGCTCGGTACCGCCTTCGCGGGTAATACGAAACTGCTCCGGGGTCAACCGGGCCCGCCATTCGGCGGGGGATTTAGTAATATTCTCAGCCATTTCAGTATCCTCGCAGGGACTGCCATTGGATTGATCGAGCGCTTGTCAGCGCCAAATGATCGTACCTTGCTCGTCTTCAAGCTGCAGGCCGATCACGCGCGCGCCCGACAATACGACCCGGCCGACATGGCGATGACTTCCGTCGCGGCTGTATTCGAAAATGAACCAGCGCCGCACCCGCAAGCGCCCCTGATCATCCCGAACCCAGTCCAAGCGTCGCAAAGCCACCGCCTGATCGAGCAGCTGCGCCTCATGCTCGCGGCAGACCCGCTTGGCCGCCGCGGTCGCCAGCTCGCGGGCCCGCATACCGGTCAGCCACAACCATAACAGCCCCGCCAGCACAGCGATCGCCACCGCGACGTCGAAGGTCATGAGCAACCCCCTGCCAACAGCGCTGGGAGCCGCTCACTGGCAGCTATCAGGCGGTAAGCCGGTCAACCAAGCGCTTGGCATGATCCACGCAATCGGTCACCGAAATCCCATCGCGCCAATTGGCCCGCAACGACAAGCCAGGATAGCCGGCCAAGGCGTTATCGATGCGCTCCAGCCTGGCCAAGTGGCCGAGTTCGTACTGGGGTATGGCATGCGGCCAGTCGTTAATCTGCGTCATGACCGGCTCGCCCTGAATATCCAGCAGCCAGCGCAGGTCCTGCAAGACCGCCGCAACCAAACTGTTGGCATCGAAGTCCCTGACCCGCTGATTACGCGCCCCGCCGATGAAGGCCGTCAGCAGGACATGCTCATCATCGGCACGGCCGGGAAACAGGCTCGACGAGAACAACGCGCCAAGGGTATCCCGGCCTTCCCGGCTCGGAATCAGCACGCCGAAGCCATCCAGCGGATGGCCGACCTGGTCGCGGCGAAAGCCTAAGGCAATGGAGGTCACCCGCGGGTAATAAATCTCCCGCAAAGCGGTTGCTGCCTCGACCGACAGCGGCGCGACCAGTTGCGCTGCCGCCTCCGCCGGCACCGCCAGGATCACCTGCTTAGCCTGTTCGACCCCGCCTGCCGTGGTCACTTGCCAGCCCTGCCCAGCCTGGCTGATGGCTTTAACCGGCATACCAGTGCGCACCCGCTCACCCAGTTTAGCGGCAATGGTTGTGGGCAGCATCTGCATGCCTTCGGTAAACGAGATCAGACGCCCGCGCGGCGTCGGCCCGGATTTACGCCCTTTAAAAGCCCGCCGGATCGCCCCGACGATCAACGAACCGGCTTCGGCTTCCAGGGCATAGACCTTGGCCGTGGCCGCGCGGGCCGACAAGCGATTGGGATCGCCGGCATACACGCCGGAGATAAACGGATCGATGGCCCAGTCCAGAAATTCGCGCCCGAGCCGCCGCCGCACGAACGCGGCCACCGTTTCCTCTTGCGCGGCCCGCACCGCCAGGGGCTCGAAGAACAGCCGCAGCTTAGCCCAGGGACTAAACAAGGGCGTGGTGACAAAACTGCCCGGCCCGCCCGGCAGGGCCCGCAGGCGGTCATGTTTGACGATATAGCGGTTCTTGGCGATCTTGCTGCCTTCGAGCATGGCCGCGCGCAGGCCGACCGCATCGATCAAGGCCTCCAGGGCCCCGCCGCGGGCCATCGTCGAATTGGGACCGGCTTCGGTGAGAAAGCCGTCGGCGCGACGACTGCGCATGGTTCCGCCGACCTCGCCACCGGCTTCGAGCACCTGCACATCGCAGCCGGCCTCGTGCAGAAACCAGGCCGTCGCCAACCCCGAGATGCCGCCACCGACGACAATATAATCCGCCATGCTATCTCTCCTGTTGTCTTAGTTATTATGCGATCGTTGTGAGTTGCGCTGACCACCAGCCGCCCTGCCCTATTGTAGGGCCTGTTTGATCGCAGCCAGGCGCTGCCGCCGCAGCGCTGCGCCAATCTCGGGGCCGCGCAGCCCCTGAGCCGCGAGTGCACCGCCAGCCACCGCCGCCGCCGCGGCATAGGCCCGGCGCACCAACTGCGCCTGCGGATACGGCCGCTGCTCAAGCCCGGCCCGGCCGCGATAATCGGCTTCGCAAGCCAGCAGGAACTGCTCGAGACGCTGCGGGCGGCGGAAGGCGTCCAGCGCGCCGAGGGTAGCAAGGATCGTCCGGGGCCGCAGTGACTCGACGCGATGGCAATGCAGATGATATCGACTGGTCAAACGGCCCAGCTCACGCATGTTGTTCGGCACCTTCAGGCGGTCGCACAAGCCATCCACCAGGGCTACGCCGGCGGCCTCATGGCCCGGATGGCTGGGCCATTTGGCTGGCGGCGTCAGCCCCTTGCCCAAATCATGCACCAGGGCAGCAAACCGTACCACAGGATCCTCGCTCAACCGGGCCGCCTGGTCCACCACCATCAGGGTATGCACACCCGTGTCGATCTCCGGATGGTGCACAGCCGGCTGCGGCACGCCGAACAGGGCCTCGAGCTCGGGAAACAGTACCCCGAGCGCCCCGCAGTCGCGCAGCACCCGAAAAAACATCGCCGGCGTCGGCTCGGCCAAGGCCTTCGCCAGCTCCTGCCAGACCCGCTCGGGCACCAGGGCGTCGACTTCACCGGCCTGCACCATATCACGCATCAAGGTCTGGGTAGCCGGCGCGACAGTGAAGCCAAGCGGCGCGAAGCGCGCGGCAAAGCGCGCCAGCCGCAGGATCCGCACCGGATCCTCGGCAAAGGCGGGCGAGACATGCCGCAGCAGACGCTGCTCGAGATCGGCCTGCCCCCCGTAAGGATCGATCAGTGTACCATCGACCGCCTGGGCCATGGCATTGATGGTCAGATCGCGGCGGGCCAAATCCGCTTTTAGGGTGACATCCGGCGTGCTGTGAAACGCAAAGCCGTGATAGCCGGGCGCCGTCTTACGCTCGGTCCGCGCCAGGGCGTATTCTTCATGGGTTTCGGGATGCAAAAATACCGGAAAATCCCGGCCGACCGGGGTATAGCCCTGCGCCTGCAGCTGCTCGGGGGTCGCCCCGACCACTACCCAGTCGCGCTCGCGCACGTCGCGGCCGAGCAGGGCATCGCGCACCGCGCCGCCTACCAGATAGACCTGCATCGCGCCGGCTGCCGTCAATACCGGCCGGTATGACCGAAACCGCCCTCACCCCGCTCGCTGGCCTTGGAAAATGCCGTCACCTCCAGCAGCTTCACTTGCTCGACCGGGATAAATAAGAGCTGGGCGATACGCTCGCCGGGCTCGATACGATAATCCGCGGCGCCGTCATTTTGCAGAATGACCTTGATTTCGCCATGATAATCACTGTCGATCACGCCGATACCCTGGGCGACCCGCACCTGATGCCGCCAGGCCAGGCCGCTGCGACTGGCGACGATAGCCACCAGCGCCGGATCCTGGATATGCAGGGCCAGGCCTGTCCCGATCAGGGTATGCCCGCCGCCCACCAGGTCCACCGCCTGTTCGCAGCAGGCCACCAGGTCCATGCCAGCCGCCCCGGCCGTGGCATAAGCGGGCAGGCCGAACTGGCGTAACAGGGGATTGACCACTTGGAATTCGATCTGTCGGCGCAAGACGCTACCTCTTGGGGTCGATCAATGGCAAGCTCAGCGTTGCCTGTCAGTATAAGGCTCTGATGGCGCTGCCGCCAGAGTGGGGACTTTGCGCGGCTGTTCGGATGCCGGGGATCGCCCGCAGACCGCTTCGTCCAACTCGACAAACGTTAATAGATTTTTATGAACTTACGCGATCTTCGTTATCTGCTCGCGGTTGCCGAGCACCGCCATTTCGGTAGGGCCGCCGAAGCCAGCTTCGTCAGCCAGCCAACCCTGTCGGGGCAAATCAAAAAGCTCGAGGAACGGCTCGGTATCGTGATTTTCGAGCGCAGCCACCGCAGTGTGGAAGTCACTCCCCAGGGCGAGCAGGTTCTGGCTCATGCCCGGCGGGCCATCGCCGAGATCGAGGCCATCGAGGTGCTGGCGCAAAGCGTGCAGCGCCCCCTGGAAGGCCCGTTCCGTCTCGGCGTCATTCCCACCCTCGGCCCCTATCTCATGCCGCTTTTGCTCGGGCCCTTACGGACTCATTATCCGGCGCTGCGGCTGGTGCTGAATGAAGAAATGACCGCCCGGCTGCTGACCCATCTGCATCACCATGAACTCGACGCCGCCCTGATCGCCACGCCTCCCGAGGCCAATCTGTGCGAAATTCCCCTGTTCGACGAACCGTTCTGGCTAGCGCACCCCAGCGGTCATCCGCTCGAACAGCGTGCAACCATCACCGAGCCGGACCTGCCGGTTCACGAATTGCTTCTGCTCGCCGAAGGGCATTGCCTGACCGATCAGGTCATGGATATTTGCCATATCGATGCGGCCGGCGAAGAAGACCTGCGCGCCTCGAGTCTGGAAACCCTCATGCAGCTCGTCGGCGCCGGCCTCGGCTGCACCCTGCTGCCTGCCCTCGCCCTGCGCGGCACCTGGCAGAATCATACCGGCATCTGCTTACGCCCTTTGCAAATCCCTAATGCCGGCCGGCGTATTCGTTTAGTCACCCGGGCAACCTTTCCGCATACCGGCTCGCTGGAGGCACTGGCGCAACTGATCCGGGAGCAACTGCCCGCGACCATAACGCCGGCGGGGCCAACCGGCTAG
>CAYFSA010000070.1:0-14289 GCA_964345605.1 uncultured Ectothiorhodospiraceae bacterium | reverse complement strand
ATGCAGGCGCCGCGGTCGGTTGAAACCGACCCTACCGGGCGCTGTAGGGCGGGTTAGCGCAGCGTAACCCGACGTACCAGGTTGCTAATTTAATGGCAGTGGGGGTTTCAGTGTGGAGGGTAACTATGAGTTCTGATCAACATACCATGCATCATCACAGCAGCTATTACCTGTATCACGCGCGCGTTCTGGTGCTCGACCCGATACCGGTGATGACCTATGGTTTGAACGCGATTTTCGAGGCCTCGCCAATGTCAGTGGCGATGGCGAGTGTCAGCGATGCGCCCGAATTGCTCCGGCTAGTGCGCCAGGGCGATTATGATGCGGCCATTATCGATATTAATCTGACCGGCAGTCGCGATGGTTTTGCGGTGCTCAAGCAATTGCATGATGAGCGGCCGCGTCTGCCGGTTTTGGTGTTTTCGGAATTGCCCGAAGTGAATTATGGCGTGCGCGCGTTTCGCCTGGGGGCCTCGGGCTATTTGAGCAAGTTTGCGCAGCCGGCGCAGATTTGTCAGGCCCTCAGTGCCTTGCTGGCCGGTCATCGGTATGTCAGTGATGCCCTGGCGCAGACTTTGGCCAATGAGGTGGCGGATAAAACCGCCCGCCGCGTCCATGATCAGCTGTCTAACCGGGAGCTGCAAATCCTGCGGCTGCTGGCCGAGGGCGATCGGCCCCCGGCAATTGCCCGTAATCTCAAGCTCAGCATCAAAACGATCCATACCCATCGTCGTCGCATGTTCGCCAAGCTCGGGCTTGAATCGGATGCCGAGGTGCGTGGTTATGCCTACAGCCATGGCTTGATTAACTGCCGGCGCCAAGGCGATTATTACTCGCCGCAGCCGGCGCTGACTGCCGAGCAAGTCCAATAAGGGGAGGTGTCGTTAGCGAGGTGGCTTTAGGGGGCGCCGCAAACCGGGCAGTCGGTGCGTTTGGGCACGTGTATCGTCTGCCAGGCGAGGCTTTCGGCATCGAAGAGGTAGAGCCAGCCGGCCGGGCTTGCCAGACCCGCCAACCCTTTGATGGCTTCAAGGGCTTGAAGGCTGCCGATGACGCCGGGTAAGGGGGCTACGATGCCGGCTTGGCTCGGTTCACTGGCAGCGGCCGGCGACTCGGCGTAGAGACAGCGGTAACAAGCCGCCGCGGGTTGGCTGGGATCGACATTGAATAACTGCCCTTCCCAGCGGGTCACCGCCCCGGAAATCAGGGGTCTGGCCTGGGCGTAACAGGCCTGATTGACTGCCAGGCGAGTGGCGAGATTGTCGCTGCAATCGAGGATGATGTCGGCAGCGCTGACCTGAACGGCCAGGGCACTCTCATCGAGAGCCGCGGCGATGGGATTGACCTTGATAGCGGGATTGAGGGCGTGGATCCGGGCTGCGGCGGAAGTGACTTTCGCTTGGCCGAGCCCGGGCGTGGTATGAATGATTTGCCGTTGCAGGTTGCTCAGCTCGACCCGGTCCGGATCGACCAGTGTCAGCGTGCCCACGCCGGCCGCCGCCAAATAGCTCGCCACCGGGCTGCCCAGGCCGCCAACCCCGATAATCAGGGCATGCGCATCCAGCAACTTGGCTTGGCCTGCCGGACCGAGTTGAGCCAGGGCTAGGTGGCGGCGGTAGCGCTGCTGTTCGTCCGGGGTCATCGCCTTATAAGTAGCGGCGCCAGTGCGGCGGCCGCTCGTCGCGGCAGCCGCGTTCCTGGCGGCGGTAATGCTCGACGAAGACCTTCTGGGCGCAGCTGCTGGTGCAGATCCGGGCGGTCATGCCCCAGTTGGCCCGCTGGGTTTCATCGGTGTATTGATACATGGCGCGTTTGAGCTTGTACATCAAGCTGTTATCGAGATGGAAGCCGACTTCTTGCAGGGCAAGCTCGATCTCGGCAAAGGTCACCCGCGCGATGTCATAAGAAACGGCCACGCGCTCTTTGCCGGGCTCCTCGCGAACCGCGGCGACGCCGTCGGCCTCGCGCAGCATTGCCCCGGCCTGGGCAGGGCCGCGGTCCGGTGCGTAGGGGCCGCGGAAGCCGATGTCGCGGAATTTGGTAATCGTTGCGTCAGACATGGTTGAATCAGTCTTTACCTTGCGATGAATGGAACGGCATCACGGGCTGGCAGTCGCCGGTGCCTGTGTCGTTGCCATTATATTGACCGATTGTGCAGCGCGGTAGCCCGGCGAGATCGGGATGCGTGGTCAGTTGCGTTAAACCGGCGGCGTGCAACAGGGCCTGTACCGCCGAGGCTTGAGCATGGCCGTGTTCGACGAGCAGCCAGCCGGCGGGGGCTAAATGCCTGCCGGCCGCGGCGCTGATCACGCGCAGGGCGGCGAGCCCGTCGGGGCCGGCGCACAGCGCCGCGCGGGGCTCGTATCGCAGGTCGCCCTGGGCTAGATGAGGGTCGGCGGCGGCGACATAGGGCGGATTGGCGACGATGAGTTCGAAGCGCTGATCGGCGACGGCGCTGTACCAATCGCCGGCGCGCAGCTCGACATTCAGCAGGCCCAGCCGATCCCGATTGATGCGCGCAATCTGCAGGGCTGCCGGGTCTTGCTCCACGGCAATAATACGGGCAAGTGGGCGCTCGCTGGCGATGGCCAGGGCGATGGCGCCGCTGCCGGTGCCGAGCTCGAGCAGGGGCGATGAGGCATTGCCGGGTAACTTAGCCAGGGCGAGCTCGACAAGCAATTCGGTTGCCGGGCGGGGAATCAGGGTGGCCGGGGTGACGTGCAAGGACAGCCCCCAAAATTCGCGTTCGCCGACCAGATAGGCGATCGGCTCGCCCGCTTCCCGGCGCGTCAGCAAGGCCGTGAAACAGGCGTGTTCGGTCGCCTCGAGCCAATATTCGGGCCAGGTGTACAGAAAACTTCGCCCTCGCCCGAGGCAATGAGCGAGCAGGACTTCCGCATCCAGGCGGGGGGTCGGGCTGTTGGCCGCGGCCAGCCGTGTCCTGGCCGCGGTCAACAGCGCCTTGAGGGGCTCAGTCGTCGGCAAGCGCGGCGAGCTGGTCGGCTTGGTATTCGTGGGTCAAGGCCTCGATCAGCGGGTCGAGATCGCCGGTCATGACTGCGTTGAGCTTGTAGAGCGTCAGGTTAATGCGGTGATCGGTGATGCGGCCTTGCGGGAAGTTGTAGGTGCGGATGCGCTCGGAGCGGTCGCCGCTGCCGACCAGATTGCGGCGGGTTTCTATCTGTTCGGTTGCCTGCTGCTGGCGCTGAATGTCGTCCAGCTTGGCCTGCATTAAGCTCATAGCATGCGCCCGGTTCTTGTGCTGGGAGCGCTCGTCCTGGCATTCGACCACGATGCCGGTCGGAATATGGGTCAGGCGCACTGCCGAATCGGTTTTGTTGATATGCTGCCCGCCGGCGCCCGAGGCCCGGAAGGTGTCTTCGCGCAGCTCGCTGCGATTGACCTCGATGGCTTCGAGTTCCTGCGGCTCGGGCATGACCGCCACGGTGGCCGCCGAAGTGTGGATGCGCCCTTGCGATTCGGTTTCCGGCACCCGCTGCACGCGATGGGCACCGGACTCGAACTTCAGCTTGGCAAACACGTGTTTGCCGCCGACCCGCGCAATGAGTTCCTTATAGCCGCCGTGCTCGCCTTCGCTGGCGCTCAGTACCTCGATCTGCCAGCGCTGCTGCTCGGCGTAGCGCGAGTACATGCGGAACAAATCACCGGCGAACAGGGCCGCTTCGTCGCCGCCGGTGCCGGCCCGAATCTCGAGAAAGGCGTTTTTGTCGTCGTCGCTGTCGGCGGGGATCAGGGCGAGCTGCAGAGCCTGATCCAGCTCGTCCAGGCGGGCCTGTAAGGCGGCCATTTCTTCCTCGGCCATGGCCCGCATGTCCGGGTCGTCGTCCTGCAGCATGCGCTGGGCCTCGGCCAGGTCCGTGCGCGTCTGCTGGTACTGGTTGAACTGTTGCACGATCGACTCGAGCTGGCTGTATTCGACCGACAGCTTGCGAAAGCGCTCATGATCACTGATGACATCCGGCTCGGCCAACAGGGCGTCGATTTCCTGATACCGCTCGGCCACCCCTTCCAGCTTGCGATAAATACTGTCCTTCACTGCCTACGATGACTCCTCGGGATCACTCGCCTCGACACTGAACAGCCGTTGGGCGACGGCGATGGTTTCCAGATTGCCCGCGCGGGCAGCTTCGTTGAGGCCGCGGGTCGGCTCGTGCGTGAGTTTGTTGGTGAGCCGATGGGCGAGGAATTCGAGGGCTTCGTCGGCGGGCTTGCCGGCCAACAGCATGCGCTTGGCCTTGCCCAAGACTTCCTCGCGCACGTCGTCGGCATGAGTGCGCAGGGCCCGGATGGTGCCGACTGCATCGCGCGAGCGCAGCCAGGCCATGAACTCGCTGACCTGCCGGTCGATCAGACGTTCCGCCTCGGCCGCGGCCTCACGGCGGGATTGATAGTTCTCCTCGACAACTTGCTGTAGGTCGTCCACGGTGTACAGGTAGACGTCATCCAGCTCGCCCACCTGGGCCTCGATATCCCGCGGGACGGCAATGTCGACCATGAAAATGGGCCGGCGTTTGCGCTGTTTGAGCGCCCGTTCGACCGTGCCCTTGCCGACCACCGGCAGGGGGCTAGCGGTGGAGGAGATGACTACATCGGCCTCGTGCATACGGTCGGGAATGTCCTGCAAGGGGATGCCCTCACCATGATATTGCGAGGCGAGATCTTCGGCCCGCTCGCGACTGCGGTTGGCGACCATGACATGGCCGATGCCGTTGGCGGCCAAATGCCGCATGGCCAGCTCGATGGTTTCGCCGGCGCCGATCATCAAGGCGGTGCGCTTGTTCAGGTCGCCGAAGATTTGCTTAGCCAGACCGACTGCGGCAAAGGCCACCGAGACGGCATTGGCGCCGATGGCGGTGTCGGTGCGGACTTGTTTGGCGACCGCGAAGGCGTGCTGAAACAAGCGGCTCAGCCGGGAGCCGGTGGCGCCGGCGTCGCAGGCTTTTTCATAGGCCGATTTGAGCTGACCGAGAATCTGCGGCTCGCCGAGCACCAGCGAGTCCAGGCCGCAGGCGACGCGCAATAGGTGCCGTACACTGGTGGCGTCCCAATGGCGGTAGACATGCGGCTTGAGGTCATGGTGACTCAGGGCGTGAAAATCGCCCAGCCATTCGACCAGGTTGCCGCCGGGGTCATTCGCCTCGATGTTGCAGTAGAGCTCGGTGCGGTTACAGGTCGAGACGATCGCGGCTTCGGCCACGCCATCGAGCGTGATGAGTTCGCCGAGGGCGCGATTGAGTTGACCGGGGCCGAATGCCACCCGTTCACGAATGGCGACCGGTGCTGTCTTATGGTTTACTCCGAGGGTGCAGAGTGACATCGTTTCTGTTTCGGTAAGTTGAGCTTGATAGCGAGATTGTGCGCATCGCGACCGTTGAATACAAGCGTCAGGGCACGATCACGTCGCTTTTATGTCATGCCGACGGCATTTGTCAGCTCCGATTATATGGCACTGAGTCAAGCTTGGCTGGCTTTGATGGCATTTTTTCGGTTCAGTTGAGCATTTTGTTATCTTTACGGTAGGGCGGGCTTGGCTGGGAGCCTGACAGGCCTTTTGAGGGATTTTTGCGGGGCGCTTGAGTCGTGCGGGTACCGCCAGCATCTAATATCTGGTGTACAGAATTTCACAGGAAGCTGATTGGTGATGCGAATGCTATCGTTGTTGCTGTCCCTGCTGCCGCTGGTGGCTGCCTGCAGTGCCTTGTCAACGCCCGGTGAGGATGCCCGGGCGGCGCTGCCGGAATCGGATCTGAGGTTCGCCGAGGCGGAGCAGGCTGCCAATGGCTATGCCGATACCGAGGTCTATTATCATATTTTGGCGGGTGAGCTGGCCGGCAAGCTGAAACAGTTCCCCAAAGCGGCCGAGTTTTATGCCGCGGCCGCCGCCGCGACGGCTGATCCGCGGGTTGCCAAGCGGGCGACCAAAATCGCGCTGTATGCCAAGGATGCCGAGCATGCCATGGCCGCCGCCCAGCGCTGGGCGGCCCTGCAGCCTGACGAAATCGAGGCCCATCTGATCCTGTCGCAGCTGTTGGTGGCCGCCGATCAGCCCAAGGCGGCCGTGCCCCATCTGCAGGTCATGATCGAGGCTGCCGATGACCAGCGGGTCTACGGACTGGTGGCCAAGCAGCTCGGCAAGACCCAGGACCGGGAACAAGCCCTGCAGGCCCTGGAGCTGTTGGCCGAGCGCAATGCCGAGGATCCCTATGCCTATCTGGTGCTGGCCGGGGTCGCTTTGGAATACGAACGCTATGAGCGGGCCTTGCAAGCCGCCGAGAGCGGTCTGCAACTGGCGCCGGACAATCAGGATTTGCATGTGCTGAAGGCGCAGGCCCTGTTGCGCAGTGGCCAGCAGCAAGCCGCCATCGCTGCGCTGGAACAGCTCGTCGATAGCCAGAGCGTCACGGCCGAAGTCCGCCTGGCGTATGTCCAAATGCTGGTCAAGGCGGGCCGGTACGCTGCTGCCCAGCCGGAGTTGGAAACGCTGGTCGCCGCCAATCCCGAGGATACCGAGCTGTTGCGCCAGTTGGGCCTGCTGGCGTTGGAGACCGAGCGCTATGCGCCGGCGGTCGAGCGTTTTCAAGACCTCGCGAGCAGTGCCGAGCATGCCTCCCTGGCGTATTATTTTCTCGGCCGCATTCGCCAGGCCCAGGGGCGGGTCAACCAAGCGATCGAGCACTATCGGCAAGTGACCGCCGAACCGTATTGGCTCAACGCCCGCATTCGCATGGCCAATATGCATGTGGCGCAGGGGCGGCTCGACCAAGGGCGGCAGGTCTACGCGAATTTGCGCGAGCAGGTGAGCGAGCAAGCGCTGCAAAAAGAGATTTATCTTGCCGAAGGCCAGATGCTAGTCGATCGGCAGCATTATCAAGCGGCGCTGTCGCTGTATGACCGGGCTCTCGAGATCTTTGCTGCAGATACGGATTTGTTGTACGCGCGGGCCCTGGCGGCCGCTGCGGTCGGTCGGGTGGCTTGGCTGGAACGCGATCTGCAGCACATCCTCGCGGATGACCCCGATCACGTGATGGCCCTGAATGCTTTGGGCTATACGCTGGCCGATCAAACCCAGCGGTATCAGGAGGCGCTCGGCTATATCGAGCAGGCCTATGCCGCCCAGCCCGACGATCCGGCCATTATCGATAGCATGGGCTGGGTTCACTACCGCCTGGGCCAACTGGACAAGGCGGAAGACTACTTGCGCGAGGCCTATGCGTTGGCCAAGGACAACGAAATCGCCAGTCATTTGGTCGAGGTTTTATGGCATCGCGGTGCCAAGGCCGAAGCCCGGTCCTTACTGCAGGACGAGCTCGCCAACTCGCCCGATGATCCCTATTTGACCCAAGTGAAACAGCGGCTCGGGCTGGAGTGAGCAACAGGCCGTGTTACGGGTCGCCGGCGCCGGGCTGGCCGGTCGTTGTGGGGCGGCTGGCGCTGCTGCTGGGTCTGTTCGGGCTGATGACGGCCTGCAGCCTGGCCCCCTCGCGACCGCCCATAACTGAGCTGGAGGTCGCCTGGCAGCAGCGCCAGCACGTTCTGCAGGCCATCGAGCATTGGCGTCTGGCGGGGCGGGCCGCGGTCAAGTTGAACGATGAAGGCGGGCAGGCTAATCTGCGCTGGTATCAGCAAGGCGAGCACTACGAGCTGCAGTTTCTCGATCCGCTCGGCCGGCGGGTTGCTTCCTTGGAGGGTTCGCCCCAGGAGGTGATCCTGCGCCGCGGTCAACAACCGTCGGTGACAGCCCGCGATGCGCAAACCCTGCTGGCGCGTGAGCTGGGTTGGCGGCTGCCGGTTGCCGGGTTAAAATTCTGGGTTTTAGGCGTGCCGCAGCCAGGTTACGCGGTGGATGCGAAGCGCCTGGATGCCCAGGGCCGCGCGCGCTGGCTGCAGCAAAACGGCTGGCGGGTCGACTACGGTCATTACGAGCGGGTCGACTCCCTGGCGATTCCGCATCGACTGACCTTGTCGCGGGCCGCGCTCAAGGTGACCCTGGTGATTGATCAATGGCAAGCAACGGCTCGTTAAACGCGGCGGTAGCAAAGTCCGGGGCCTGGCCCGCGCCCGCCAAGCTGAATCTGTTTCTGCATATTACCGGACGGCGCGCGGATGGCTATCATTTGCTGCAAACCGTGTTTCAGTTTCTGGACTACGGCGACGAGCTGACATTCGAGCCGACTGCCACGGGCCAAATTCGCCCACGCTACACCCTGCCGGGCGGGGTGCCTCCCGAACAGGACTTGATCGTGCGCGCCGCGATGCGCTTGCGCGAGACGGCTGGCGTCGCTGCCGGGGCGACCATTGATTTGCACAAGCGTTTGCCCATGGGGGGCGGCCTGGGCGGCGGCAGCTCGGATGCGGCGACCACGCTGGTGGCCCTGAATACCTTGTGGGAATGTGGTTTGAGTGTAGCGGAGCTGGCCGAGCTCGGGTTGGCGCTCGGCGCCGATGTGCCCGTCTTCGTGCGTGCCCAGGCGGCCTGGGCCGAAGGGGTAGGCGAGCAGCTGCAGCCGGTGACGCTGCCGCAGCCCTGGTTTTTGGTGGTCAAACCGCCAATCGAGGTCAGTACGCGCGAAGTTTTTGGCGCACCGGAATTGACAAGAGACTGCGATCCCATCACAATACAGCGCTTTCTCGAGGTGGGTGCCGGCAATGTGTTTGAACCGGTTGTGCGGGCGCGTTACCCTGAAGTGGACCGAGTCATGCGCTGGCTGGCCGAATTCGGCCACGCTCAGCTTACGGGTTCGGGAAGCTGCGTCTTCCTGGCCTGCGATTCGGCGGCTGCGGCTGTTGAGCTGCAACACCGTGTTCCGCAACAGTGGCTGAGTTTTGTCGCCCAGGGGGTGAATCGCTCACCCTTGCAGGCACGCTTAACCACCTCTGTTTAATCAATCTCAATTGGGCCGTAGCCAAGCGGTAAGGCACCGGTTTTTGGTACCGGCATTCCCAGGTTCGAATCCTGGCGGCCCAACCATAACTCTTCTTGTAAGCTCATGCGTAGGTTTGACGTGGCCGATAACAGCCGGATGATGGTTTTTGCTGGCAATGCGACGCCCCGGCTGGCTCAAGGTGTTGTCGAGCATCTCAATATCCCGTTGGGCAAGGCGGTTGTCGGACGCTTCAGCGATGGTGAGGTGCATGTCGAGATCCTCGAGAACGTGCGCGGCAAGGACGTGTTCGTGGTCCAGTCGACCTGTTCGCCGACCAATGACAATCTGCTTGAGCTGCTGATCGTTGTCGATGCCCTGCGACGTGCCTCGGCCGGCCGCATCACCACCGTCATTCCCTACTTCGGCTATGCTCGTCAAGATCGCCGGCCGCGCTCGGCACGGGTGCCCATTTCGGCGAAGCTGGTTGCCAATATGTTGACCAGTGCCGGCATCGATCGTTTACTGACGGTTGATTTGCACGCCGATCAGGTGCAGGGCTTTTTCGATCTGCCGGTCGACAATGTGTATTCGTCCCCGGTTTTGCTGAGCGATATCTGGCGGCAAAAATACGAGAATTTGATGGTCGTCTCGCCCGATGTCGGCGGCGTGGTGCGGGCGCGTGCCTTGGCCAAGCGCCTGGACGATGCCGAGCTTGCCATCATCGACAAGCGCCGGGCCCGTATCAACGAGGCGCGAGTGATGCACATCATCGGTGCGGTCGAGGGCAAGGACTGCATCATTGTCGACGATATGGTGGACACGGCAGGCACGATGTGCGAAGGCTCGCGGACCCTGAAAGAATATGGCGCACGCCGGGTCATGGCCTATGCCACCCATCCGGTGCTGTCCGGCCCGGCCGTCGAGCGTATCGCCGATTCCCAGCTCGATGAGCTGGTAGTGACCGATACGATTCCGCTGCGCCCCGAAGCCCAGGGCTGCGCCAAAATTCGCCAGTTGTCTGTGGCGGGCGTGGTAGCCGAAACCATTCGGCGGATCAATCGCGAGGAGTCGGTCAGTACATTATTCATGGATTAACCAGAGGCTGTTGAGCACGCTGCGCTAAACCCAGCCAAGTATTTTAAGAAGCATTGCCCTGGTCGCGGGGTGATGCTTGGGACCCGTTCAGCGCCACGAGTTGAACGGGTTTTTTCGTTGACCAAGCTGTTGGAGTCCAATACATCATGACTGATTTTCAATTAACTGCCGAGCCACGGCTGGAGCAGGGCAAAGGTGCGAGCCGCCGCCTGCGCCGTGCCGGTTGGGTGCCTGCGATTATGTATGGCGCGGGCCTAGAGGCCGAGGCCATAGCGCTCGATAAAAACGAACTGGGCATGGCGCTGCTCGACCGGTCGTTTTATACCTCCATTGTCAAAGTCAATTACAAAGGGCAGATCGATCAGGTCATTCTGCGGGATTTGCAGCGTCATCCGGCCAAGCCTACGGTCGTCATTCATCTGGATTTCATGCGGGTCGAGGCTGAGCGCAAGCTTCGGGTGCGCGTGCCCTTTACTTTCCTCAATGAGGAAACCGCGGTCGGCGTGAAAACCGAAGGCGGGCAGATTAGCCACCAGCTTGTGGATGCGGAAGTCGAATGCCTGCCGCGGTATATCCCCGATACCATCGAAGTCGATGTGCAGGACTTGCATGTCAACCAAAATCTGCATTTGTCCGAGATTCCGCTGCCCGAGGACGTGCGGTTCGTCGATCTGGAAGTGGGGTCGGACTATGATTATGTCGTGGTATCCATGCACGGCAAGGCCACCGCTGCGGACGAAGACGAAGACGATGAGGGTGGTGAACAGGGATCGCCCGAGTAAGCCGCGCAGATGATTGAGACGGCAAACCACGATCATGGCGAACGCTAACGGCATCCAAGTTGTTTTTGGTTTGGGCAATCCCGGCCCGAAATATGACCAGACCCGACATAACGCGGGTTTTTGGTTTGTGGATGCCTTGGCGAGAGCCTATGGCGGGGTGTTTCGCCAGGAAGCCAAATTCGCTGCGCAGGTTTGCCGTATCAGGGTGGCCGGGCAAGCCCTGTGGCTGGTCAAACCGCAAACTTATATGAATCACAGCGGGCGCAGCGTGCGGACCTTCAATCATTTTTACCGCCTCGGTCTCGAAGCGAGCCTGGTAGTGCATGATGAAATCGATCTGCCGCCGGGCCGGGTCAAACTCAAGCAGGGCGGCGGGCACGGTGGCCATAATGGGCTGCGGGATATTTTCGCTCAATGTGGTCAGGCCTTTTTGCGATTGCGCTTAGGGGTCGGCCATCCGGGCCAGCGGGACAATGTCATCGGCTATGTGCTGGAGCGGCCGACGCGTGCCGAGGAACAGGCCATTATTGCCACCATCGAGGAGTCAACCGCGGTGGTGCCGCTGTTGCTCGAAGGGCAGGTCGAACGGGCCATGACGCGGCTGCATACCTTCGTTGCCGCGCCTCCCGAGGCGGTTTGAACCCGGCCGAATTGGCTGTCGGGCGCGACCCTTTATCATCGTTTGTAAGGAGTGACATAAGCCTTATGGGATTTCGCTGTGGCATTGTCGGCCTGCCGAACGTAGGCAAATCCACCCTGTTCAATGCGCTGACCCAGGCCGACATTCAGGCTGAGAATTACCCTTTTTGTACCATTGATCCCAATGTTGGTGTTGTGCCAGTGCCGGATGCGCGGCTGGATACATTGGTCGAGATCGTTAAACCCAAAAGTCGAGTGCCGACAACCATGGAGTTCGTCGACATTGCCGGTCTGGTCGCCGGTGCCTCGCAAGGCGAGGGACTCGGCAATCAATTTCTCGCCAACATTCGTGAAACCGATGCCGTGGCGCATGTCGTGCGGTGTTTCGAGGATGGCGATGTCATTCATGTTAATGATCAGATCAATCCGCTCGATGATATCGTCACCATCGAGACGGAGTTAACGCTGGCGGATTTGGAGTCGGTGGAAAAAGCCCTCGCCAAGGCTGAGCGCAATGCCAAGTCAGCCAACAAGGAAGCGATCGCCAAGCGTGATTTCCTCACCCGCGTGCGCGATCATGTGGGCGAGGGTCAGCCCATTCGTACACTCGCCTTGAGTGACCATGAGCAACTGCTCATGCGGGAGCTGCATTTATTAACCAGTAAACCGACCATGTACATTGCCAATGTTCCCGAGGACGGTTTTGCGAATAACCCGCATCTGGACGCCGTGTATCGCCATGCAGCCCAGGAAGGGGCTTTGGTCGTGCCGGTGTGTGCGTCGATCGAAGCGGAGATCGCCCAACTCTCGCCTGGGGAAAAAGGCGAGTTTCTCGAGGCAATGGGCCTGACTGAGCCTGGGCTTGATCGGGTCATCCATGGCGGTTATCAGCTCCTGGGGCTGCAGACATTTTTTACCGCTGGGGAAAAAGAAGTGCGGGCTTGGACCGTGCATGTCGGGGCAACCGCCCCGGAAGCGGCGGGTCGTATCCACACCGACATGCAGCGTGGTTTCATACGGGCGGAAGTGGTTGCTTACGACGACTTCGTGGCCGCAAATGGCGAGCAAGGGGCCAAAGACGCCGGCAAGTGGCGTCTCGAAGGCAAGGACTATCGCATTCAGGAAGGCGATGTCGTGCATTTCCGCTTCAATGTGTAGGGACGGCAATCAGCTCCAGGCATTGCAGTTAACGGCCAAATCCAATATCATTAGCGCTTAATCTGAATGGCTATGTAGCTCAGTCGGTCAGAGCACGGCACTCATAATGCCGGTGTCGCTGGTTCGAGTCCAGCCATAGCCACCAGTCTGCCATCCCGCGACGTCCCACCAAACTCTTTCGATGGGTATGGTCTATACCCGCACGTTAAGCCCACCGGTATAAGTGCTGCCGCCTCGATGCACGTGATGTTGATAAATCCCGATGATTTTAAAACCCATTTTTTGTTTGAGCTTTAAGGCTGGATTGTTTGGAAAACAAACTGCTATGATTTTTTTGAAGCCAATACGGTGCGCGAAGGCGAACGTATAACGCCACAGCGCCGTTCCAATGCCACCGCCTCTAGCGCTTCTTTTGACGTAGATGGAGGCTTCAGCAATGTGCTGCATGAGTTCGCGCGAATTAAACGGACTCAAAGATAGGAACCCTAAAATCTCACCCTGGTGTTCATACACAAAAATGGGTTTTGAACGGCTAAATCGCTTACCCGGCTTGATTGAACGAAAGCTTTTGCAATGACTACTCCAGCGATGGCAGGATAGGGCGTGGCTCTGATACTTTAGCCCGGGCAGAATCGAAGCGATGTTTCTTGTTTTTTTGTCCATAACACATGAAGGATAGCAAACATGATGAATCCGATCTTGGCTGTAATGCGGTCGCTAAAAGGCTTAATGCTGCTGAGCGTGGTAATGTTGCTGCCATGCTTTTATTCCACCACTATGGCTGCGGATAAGATTCAAATCGCCACTTCCGAGGGATATGCGCCTTATCGCGATGCTGATATGGCCAATGGCGGCATGACCACGGCCATTCTCCAGGAAGCCTTCCAGCGCATGGATGCTTATATCTTAGATGTCCTTTCTTTCTCGACCTGGACTGAAGCGCGTCAGCGCACGCTGGAAAACGAAATGATGGGGGCTTTCCCTTACCTTTACAGTGAAACGCGTGATCAGCATTTCGAATTTTCTGAGCCGCTCGCCAATAATCTGGTGGTGTGGTTCGTTAGTGCCGAGAAGCCGGTCAGCGGCAGTAGCGCAGAGGCGTTAAAAGGTCTAAAGGTGGCAAAGGCAGCGGGTTATTATCGCCATGATATTCAGAATTACTTGGATGAGGGCGTCCTGGAGCTGGTGGAGACCGACACGCTTGGCGATGCGTTTCGCCAGTTGGCAGCCGGCAAGGTCGATCTGGTGTCCGCCGACATGTATGTCGGCAATGCCACGATTAAAGCAGCGCCAGACATGAGCACTAGCGACTTCCGCTATATGGATCATGAATATGCCGACAGTGCGCTGAATTCGCTGCACTTGCTGCTCTCCGAAGCTCATCCGGACATGACCCGGTTTCGCTGGGCATTCGACCGTACGATTAAGGAAATGAAAGAGGATGGGACGCTGCGCAAGTTACAAAAGGCTGCTTTGGAATCCTTCAAGCAGGATATCATGGGCGATGAACCCCTGGTATCCAAGCAATAAGGCTTTACTGGCCCACTGTTGTGCACAATATTTATCAGTTGGTTAAATAGCACCCAGTGGCGCCAAAAGCAGCGGCTTGCTGCCTCTTATCAAGGGGGTGGCAGGCTTAGCCTTTTTGCGCGGTTCGCCGCGGCATGCTGTTGGTGTGGGAGATTGATAGAAAATAGCCTGTGTGGCTATTCCCGTTAGCTTAGGCATGG
>CAYFSA010000069.1:0-14293 GCA_964345605.1 uncultured Ectothiorhodospiraceae bacterium | reverse complement strand
TGAACGTGCTAGGACTCGACGTGCTAGGACTCGATTGGTGAGTCGCGGCGTGAGGTGCCGGTATTTGCTCACAAAACGCTTCTAGTGCTTCGGCTGCAGCTGGGAAAATAGCGCTGGGCAAGCCATTGCTGGTTTGATGAACGCGATCGAGCAACGCCTCGTCAAGGGCGTGGGCGGTGCGCAGGCCGCAGTGCTGGAGCCGTTGCCACAGGAAGGCGGCGGTTTGGTCACGGTTTAGCGGCGTCTGCTTGAAGTAAATCGGGGTGAGCGGCAGCCCCTGGTGGGCCTCCAATTGGCTGCAGGTTTCCCGCAAACCCGGCTCGCCCATGAGCAGCAGGGCCAAGCGGCCGTGGCCGCTATTGTCGACCGCGCGTTTTAACTCGGCGAGCGCGGTGATAATGACGCCGCTGAGCAGATGCGCATCGTCGATCACGAGCTTGGGCCGGCGGTCTTCTTGCAGCAAACTGTCGAGATAGCCGACCAGGGACAGCCTATCCAGATCCCCCTGATACGTCTGAAAAGGTACCCATTGAGCCCGGATAGCCTGCTGGATGTCGGGCTTGCCGGTGTAAGGAGTCGCCGCCAGGACACAAACATCGTCATAGCGCGGTGCCAGGCTCTGGAAACGCTGCAAGAGCGTGCTCTTGCCGACGCCGCGCGGGCCGGTGAGAACCAGTAATGCCGTGCCTTGCTGCAGATGGGACCAGACTTGCTGGGTCGTGAGGTCAAGGATGGGATCGCGATAAAGGGGCGCGTCCTGTGGCTGAGCGAAGGGTTGGCAATGGAGGCCGAGCCGCTTGAGGCAGGGAGCAGATAACCTTGGCTGCTCCGCTGGTGCAGCCGTCATCGGAATCAGGCGACCTCATCGGGATTGAACAGCCGGCGATGTTCGGTGATGGCAAACCGATCGGTCATGCCCGCGATATAATCGGCGATCCCCCGTGCCCGCCCCGGCGGACCGAGCTGGTCTTCCAGCTTGCGAGTGGCTGCAAAGTGGCTGTCGGGCAGCAGCTTGGGGGTTTGCCAAAAGGCTTCGAACAGCTCCTGGAGCAAACGCTTGGATTTGGTCGTCATGCGTTGTACCCGGTAATGGTGATACAACTGTTTATGCAAGAATTGTTTCAGCTCGCGGTTGGCCCGGGCCACCTCGGCGCTGAAGCCGATCAAAGGCTGTTTCTGGGTGCGCACGGCAGCGATATCGGCGGGTGCGGCGGCGGCAAGCTGTTGCCGGCTGTGCTCGACCAAATCTGTTACCAGATGATTGATCATGCGGCGGATGGTTTCATGCACCAAGCGTCGTCCATCGAGCTGGCCATAGTGGCGATAAACCGTGTCATAGTGCGCCGCGAACAGGTCGAGCGCCTGTAATTGCGCGATGCATAAATGGCCTGAGCGCAGGCCGTCGTCGACATCGTGGTTGTTATAGGCAATTTCGTCGGCGATGTTGGTGAGCTGGGCTTCCAGCGAGGGTTGCTCGCCGTTGAGGAAGCGTTGCCCCAGCTCGCCGAGTTCATGGGCTGCCGTCGGCGAGCAATGCTTGAGAATGCCCTCACGGGTCTCGAAGCACAGATTGAGGCCATCGAACTCGGCATAGCGGCGTTCCAAATCGTCGACGACGCGCAGGGACTGCCGATTGTGCTCAAAGCCGCCGTACTCGGTCATGCAGGCGTTCAGGGCTTCCTGACCGGCATGGCCGAACGGGGTGTGACCGAGATCGTGGGCCAGCGCAATGGCCTCGGCCAGGTCTTCGTTCAGGTTCAGCGACCGGGCGATGCTGCGGGCGATCTGGGCGACTTCGAGGGAGTGGGTGAGGCGAGTACGGAACAGATCACCTTCATGATTGATGAAGACCTGGGTCTTGTATTCCAGCCGTCGGAAAGCGCTGGAATGAATAATGCGATCCCGGTCCCGCTGAAATTCACCGCGCCCGACCGGGCCCGGCTCGGCAAATCGCCGGCCGCGCGACTGCCGGCCGCTGGCGGCATATGCGGCCAAACTGCCGTGCGGCTTGGCGTGCTTGTCGGCGATGTCGGTATCGAAAGCCATAATCCTGATTTCGTCACGGGTTGCTCAGGTGGGTCTGAGAATACGCTAAATACACGCTGGCTGGGGGCGGCTAGGCCGTCAGAGTCCGCTCGAGGGCAGCCGGATCATAGTCGGCGGTGACGGTGGCATCGCCTAAAGCCCGCAGCAACACCAGCCGCAGCTGGCCCTTGACGACCTTTTTATCCACGGCCATGAGTTCCCGCCAGCGGGCTGGCGAGAGCTGCCTGGGGGGCACGACGGGCAGCTTGGCCAATTCCAGCAAAGCGGCCAAGCGCTGGACCGAGGTGTCTGGTAGCCAGCCTAGGTAGGCTGACATCCGGGCCGCCATGAGCATACCGCATGCGACAGCCTCGCCATGCAGCCAATTACCATAACCGAGCCCGGTTTCAATAGCATGACCGAAGGTATGACCGAAATTCAGCAGGGCCCGGCGACCGCTCTCGCGTTCATCGGCAGCGACCACGGCGGCCTTGTTGTCACAGGCGCGTTTGATGGCATAGCCAAGCGCTTCGGCATCGCGGGCCAGCAGGTCCGGGATATGGGCCTCCAGCCAATCGAGAAAAGCGGCATCGCCGATGGCGCCGTATTTGATGACCTCCGCCAGGCCCGCGCGCAATTCGCGATCCGCCAGCGTGTTGAGGGTGTCGGTGTCGATGATCACGCAGCGGGGCTGGTGAAAGGCGCCGATCATGTTCTTGCCCAGCGGGTGATTGACGCCAGTTTTGCCGCCGACAGCGGAGTCGACCTGGGCTAACAGCGAGGTTGGCACTTGTATAAAGTCTATCCCGCGCTGATAGGTAGCAGCTGCCATGCCGGTGATGTCGCCGATCACGCCGCCGCCGAGCGCAATCAAGGTCGTGCTGCGGCCATACTGGCGCTCCAGTAAGGCGGAGTAGACCTGATTGAGTGTGTCAAGCGTTTTGTATTGCTCACCATCGGGCAGCACCAAAGCATCATATTGGCGCAGGTCAGCCAACATCGCCGTGACCCGGTCGAGATACAGTGGCGCCAAGGTGGTGTTGGTCACCGTCAGGGCCGAGTCGGCTTGGATAAAGGGTCGATAAAAGGCTGGCTGGTCGAGAATGCCCTGGCCGATATGAATCGGATAACTGCGCTCGCCGAGGGCCACGGTCAGGGTATACATCAGGTTGCCAGAATTGCTGGTGGACATGTTCATCGACTTTTCTCGGTTGCGTTAGGCGCTCGAATAACCCCGGTGCGCCGCAAATGGGCCTTGAGGCGTTTGAGCATCTGCGGAGCGGGTGTGCTGCCGGTTTCCCAGACAAGGTCGGCGACTTCCCGGTAAAGCGGCTCGCGCTCGGCGGTCAGGGCTTTCAGTTTGGCGCGCGGATTATGCACCTGCAGCAAGGGCCGGCTGGTATCGCGGCGGGTACGCTTGTACTGTTGCTCGGGGCTGACCCGCAGATAAATGACATAGCCCCGGTTTTGCAGCATCTGCCGATTGGTTTCGCGTAATACGACGCCCCCACCGGTGGCCAAGATGATCCCGTCTAGTCGGGTCAGCTCGTCGAGCACGCGGGTTTCCCGGTCGCGAAAACCCGCTTCGCCCTCGATATCGAAAATCGTCGGGATATTGACCCCCGTGCGCTCTTCGACGACTTTGTCGGCATCCCAAAAGGGGCGCTGCAGCGCCTGGGATAACAAACGTCCTACCGTGGATTTGCCGGCGCCCATGGGGCCAACTAGAAACAGGTTGCTGCTTACCATCATCACGCCCGAGCTTGCAGATCAAGCGGCATGCTAGGCCGCGTTGAGCAAGGCTTCAACCTCGCTGGGCTTGGCCCGCCGCATGGGGCGGCCATCCACCGGACTCAAAGGCGGGCGGCGCAGACTGTTGGGGGAAAACACAATGGCTTCGATGTCGGCCTGGGCGAACATGAACAGCAAGGTGGGCCATTGGCGATAGCCACTGGCGTCACGTAAGCGGCGTTCAGCGCTTTGGTAAGGGATCTGCCGGTCCATGAGCAAGAAAATGACGTCTTCAACGGTGTCGGCAAACACATGCAGGTTAACCAGGGAATGATCGGTTGCGGTGCCTTTCAGGACCGTGCCGACCAGTCGAGGCTGAAAATCGGCCAGCAACTGCATAGTACGCAATGCCGCTTGGCGGAGCTGATGCAGCCGGGCGCGCCGCTCGGCCGTATCGAACAGGTTTTGATAGGCATGAATGGCTTCTTCGACCAGCGTGTTACGGGGCAGATCACTGCGCTCGGAAAGGCCGAGCCGCTCGGCGGCTTTCAGTTTGGCGAGCCGATAGTCTTCCAAGCCTTCCTCGACAATGATGCGGGCCGCTGTTTGGGCCACGAGTTCCCGATTACGTGACATAGGACTCGACATGCCGGTTTCCTCCAGGCTTATTAAAAGAGTTGTTCGGGGATTTCCGCGTGACCGGCCGCCTGCCCACTGCTGGGCAGGCTGGTTTCCCATGGCGGGACATGGTCTTTGCGGAATGTCTCGAAGATGGCCTGCGAATTGGTTTTCGCGGCCCGCAAGCCAGACTCCGGGTCAATGCGCACGGTCACGAGTTCCGAGGGGGTACTCAGGATCTGTTCGGGCTGGCCATCGAGGGCGACGCGCATGAACTCGATCCAGGCCGGCAACGCCGCTCTGGCCCCCGTTTCACGCTTGCCTAACGAGGCCATTTTATCGAATCCGACCCAGGTTGTGGCGACCAAATCACGATTGAAGCCACTGAACCAGGCGTCACGCTGTTGATTCGTGGTTCCGGTCTTGCCGCCCAAATCATCCCGCCCGAGCTGCAGGGCTCGCCGGCCGGTACCATGGCGAATAACGTCTTGGAGCATGCTGACGATCTGATAGGCATTGGCGGCCGGTAAGGTGCGCTGGGCTGCGCGCCGGCCATTGGCATAACGTTGTGGGTCGGTTTGACTTGTTTGGCAATCTGAGCAGACCGTAGGGGGGTCGGCTAAGAAAATCGGCTGGCCATCGCCATCGACAATGCGCTCGATCAGATAAGGTTCAGTTAGATAGCCGCCATTGGCCAAGACCGTATAACCTCGGGCCACGGCCATGGGCGTGACCGTGGCACTACCCAAGGCCAGCGTGAGATCACGGGGCAGGCTCTCGGCAGCGAAGCCGAAACGCTGTAAATGGTTCAGCGTGAATTGGATGCCCGTGGCATCCAATAGGCGAATTGAGACCAGATTGCGCGATTTGGTCAATGCCTCGCGCATGCGGGTGGGGCCAAAGAATTTGCTGCTATAGTTATGTGGTCGCCAGTCGGTGCGGATGCCCTTGTTCTCGAATACGCGCGGGGCATCATTGATCACGGTGGCCGGGGTAAAGCCTTTGGCGAGGGCCGCCGAGTAGATGAAGGGTTTGAAATTCGAGCCCGGTTGACGTTCGGCTTGGGTCGCCCGATTGAATTTGCTCAGGAAGAAATCGAAACCGCCGACCAGGGCCCGGATCGCGCCGTCGTTAGGTTCAAGCGCCAGCAAGGCGCCGCTGGCCTCTGGGATTTGGACGAGTTGCCAGCGATCCGCGGAATCCTGTCGACGTACCCGGATAACGTCGCCGACTGCAAAGACATCGCGCATTTGCTGGGGAACGGCGCCGCGCTTATTCCGGGCCAATTGCTTTCTGGCCCATTTAACGTCGGCCAGCAGCAATTCGACCAAGCGGCCATCGGCCAGTCTGACCGAAGCTTGTTCGGCCTGGGTGGCGACGACTAGGCCGGGGAGCAGGCCGCCCACCCGGCTGAAATCGGTGAGCGCGCGCTGCTGCGTTTGTGCCGTAGCGAGTACGTCGGCCGATACTGAGGCTTCGGGGCCGCGCCAGCCATGACGGCGATCATAAGCCAGCAGATTGTTCCGCACCGCGGCAGTGGCGGCGCGCTGCATACGGGCATCAATTGTCGTGAAGACTTCGTAGCCGGCGGTGTAGGCGCGCTCACCGAAACGCTCCACCAGCCGTGCACGGACCATCTCGCCGGCATAAGGCGCTTCGAGTTCGATATTATCTTTGTGCAGCTCAGCGCTCAGCTCGGCGGCGACCGCTTCGTTATACGTTGCGGTGCTTATATACTCAAGATCGAGCAGCCGGCGTAAAACATAATTACGTCGATTGCGGGCGAGCTTGGCGTTGCTGATGGGATTGTAACTTGACGGGGCCTTGGGCAAACCGGCGATCATGGCGATCTCCGGCAGACTCAGTTCAGCCAGGGATTTGCCATAGTAGATTTGAGCGGCGGCACCAACGCCATAAGCCCGCTGGCCTAGATAAATCTTGTTGAAATAAAGCTCGAGGATCTCGGCCTTGCTCAACTCGCGTTCGATTTGCAGAGCCAGGACGATTTCCTTAAACTTGCGAGTGAAAGTCTTCTCCCGATTGAGAAAGAAGTTGCGTGCCACCTGCATCGTGATGGTGCTGCCGCCCTGACGTTTTTCGCCAGTGCGTACTAATTCGATAAAGGCACGCAGCAAGCCTTGGTAGTCCACGCCGGGATGCTCGAAGAAGCGATCGTCTTCGGCGGCCAAAAAGGCCTGCTGCACGCGTTGCGGAATCTCGTCGATAGGCACCGGCAGACGCCGTTTGCTGCCGTAAGAAGCCATCAACAGGCCTTCTCGGCTATAAACCCGCAAGGGTACCTGCAAGTCGATATCCCGCAGGGTCGCCGCATCGGGTAGATTGCTGCGGATCGACCAATAGGCGATGCCACCGAGCGCAGCAGCCGCGCTCATCAGGATTATCGTTGCCCAGACGATGAAGCGAAGGGTTCGCCTGGGCCGATGCGTCGGGCTAGATTCAGGGGATTGCTGAATCGTTGTGGTTTGCCTTTGCAAGTCGTTATGCATCGTGTATGTTTTGTCTGGGCTATACGCAGGCTATGTCTGGAGTCATTGCGGTATATTGCAGCGTGAATGTTTCCACTACTGCTTGAATGGCGCATCTGAGTATATCGTTTTGGGCTGCATGGGCTATACAGGTGGGGCTGCCGATTAAGTTTGAGTTATATCAGCATAACGCTCCGCGGCATCTCTAGCAATTGCATGTTGTGGTGGGTATGATGCTGCTCACACCTGCTCGCGTACCGATCCGCTACAATCGTTAAGGTGCTGTTAATATAACGATAGTGCTGTTAAGACAACGAATTCCCGTTTCACCTGCGTTTCCAGAAGCAATCAGGGCAGCTGTAACGGTACCGAACCTTAAACACGACATGGGGCCAAAATAGTGGCGTTGCTCAAGCGCAAGAAACCCCGGTTACTGGGCATCGACATTAGTTCTACGTCAGTCAAGCTATTGGAGCTGGCGCGGCAGGACAAACATATGCGCGTGGAGAGCTATGCCGTCGAGCCGTTGCCGGCCAATGCGGTAGTCGAGAAAAACATAGTGGAACCCGATGCTGTTACCGAAGCGGTACGGCGCGCCAAGAACCGCTCCAATACCAAGCTTACCCGCTGCGCGCTTGCCGTCCCTGCCTCGGCCGTGATTTCCAAAACCATCTCCATGCCCGGTAATTTGACCGAATACGAGCTGGAAGGCCAGATCGAGCTGGAAGCCGATCAGTATATTCCCTATGCTCGTGAAGAAGTCAACCTGGATTTCGAAACTATCGGCACCAATGAAAATAACACCAGTAATCTCGACGTCCTGGTGGTCGCTTCCCGGAGCGAGAACGTCGAAATCCGTGTTGGTGCTGTGGAGGGTGCGAAGTTAGAGACAGCCGTCGTTGATGTGGAATCTTACGCTATGGCGAATGCATTTGAGCTGTTTGCGCGGGAGAATGACGAGCCGCTGAAAGAAAAAACGATCGCCGTGATCGATTATGGGGCTACCATGACTTCCATTAGTATCATTGATGACGGCAAGCTGATCTATACACGCGAGCAGTCCTTTGGCGGCAAGCAGTTGACGGACGAGATCATGAAACGTTACAGCCTGAACTATGAGGAAGCGGGTCTGGCCAAGCGTGAGGGCGGTCTGCCGGATAGCTATATTCCGGAAATCCTGGATCCATTCAAGGAAACGATGTCCCAACAAGCGCACCGCTTGCTGCAATTTTTCTTTGCCGCAAGCCAGCAAAACAGTATCGATGAAGTGGTACTGGCGGGTGGCACATCGGCAATACCCGGCGCCCAGGAAGTCATCGAGCGCAAGCTCGGCACCCGGGTTCGCATTGCCAATCCTTTCGCCAACATGTCCATGAGTTCACGCGTCGATAGTGCGCGACTAACCGAAGATGCCCCCGCGTTGATGATTGCGGCCGGCTTATGCATGCGGAGTTTTGATTAATACCATGGCACGGATCAACCTGCTTCCCTGGCGAGCGGAGCGCCGGCAGCGGCAGAAAAAGGAGTTCGTGCAATACTTGGCGATTGCTGTGGTCGCGGCCGGGTTGGTGGTTTTTGGAGGATTGAGATATATAAATGACACCATCGCCTATCAAAATGCCCGTAATGACCGTCTGCAAGATGAAATCCGGGTGTTGAATCGGCGCATCAAGGAAATCCAAGAACTGCAAGCGCAGAAAAAACGTTTGGAAAATCGCATGGCGGTGATCCAGGATCTACAGCTGCAGCGCCCTGGCATCGTGCATCTATTTGATGAGTTGGTTACAACCTTGCCGGATGGGGTGTATTTGACCTCGGTGGATCGCTCCGGCGGTCGCGTTCAGTTCGAGGGCAAAGCCGATTCCAATGCCAGGGTTTCGGCTTATATGAAAAATATCGCCCGTTCCGAATGGTTTGGTGAGGCGACGTTGGATTTCATCGAGGCCAACGAGGTCTCCGGTGTGCGCATTCAGACTTTCGAGCTGCGCGCACCGCAAACGACCCCCTAAAAGCCTGCTCAGCTAGTCGCTAAGGAAAAACGTATGGACCTGCTTACCGAGCTGCAAAACCTCGAGCCCAAAGAGATTGGCTTGGCTTCGCTGCCGATTCGTATCGGTGCGATCGTAATCGCCTGTCTTCTGGTACTCGGCGGCGGTTATTATTATCTGCTCAAGCCGAAGTTCGCTGACCTCGAGCGGGCCAAGTCCAAGGAAAAGGAATTGCGTAACGAGTTTTTGAGCAAGGCAAAAAGAGCGGCAAGCCTGCAGGAATATAAAGAGCAAGTGCGCGAGGTCGAACGGTTGCTGACAATCATGAAACAGCAACTCCCCAAGGAAGCGGAAATTCCCGATCTGTTGGTGGATATCTCCCAAACGGCTCTTGCCAGCGGCCTGGAGATTGAGCGCTTCGAGCCACGGGCGGAGCAGAAACAAGAACTCGGCTATATTAAACAACCGATATCCCTGAAAATGACCGGCAGCTATGAGGACTTTGGCGCCTTCGTCAGCGGAGTGGCCTCCTTGCCGCGGATCGTGACCATTGAGAACATGTCGCTGGCGCCAACTGGCGGTAAGGGTCGGCCGCAGCAAGGTGTCAAATTGTCGATGGATGCGGTTGCCGCGACGTATCGTTATTCCGAAGATGGGGGATAATTGAAGATGGGGGATAATTGAGGTGCAGCGTTTCCTGGGCGGCGGTTTCAAGCGGATGCAAAAGTTCGCTTCACTGGGGGCGATATTCGCCATTCCTTGGTTGCTGACTGCTTGTGGCGAGCGGGATATGCAGGATCTCGAGCAATTTGTCGCCAAGAAAAACACAGTCGAGGGAATCCCCCCGAAACCAATCCGTGAGCCTGAACCCTATATTGCGTTTGAATATCCGGGGCATTCGCGTGATCCTTTCGATAGCAGCGTCCTCAAGGTGCGTGTCGAAGAACCCGGTGACGACCCGAGCAAACCCCAGGGAGCGGACCTGATTGATTGGAATCGTACCCTCGAATATCTGGAGTCATTCCCCCTCGATTCCCTGCGAATGGTGGGCACCCTGGAGCAAAACGACACGCGCTGGGCCTTGATTAGAACGCCCGACGAAACGATCCAGCGCGTCAAAAAAGACAATTATATGGGCTTGAGCCGAGGTCGGATCATGGAAATTACGCAAAGCCGGGTGGAGCTCGTCGAGATCGTACCGGATGGGTTTGGCGGCTGGAAAAAACGTGAAAACGAAATGGCCCTGAGTGAATAGGCGGAGCGGCGAGATGAATATACCACGACACGATGCCGGTAAGCTCAATGATCCGTATCGGCCTGCCTGGGAGAGGTTCGCGCTATTAACCAAGTTTGATAACTGGCCCTGTCCCAGCTGGATCAGCTTATTATTGCTGCTGACCCTCGTGCTGTTGCCCGGCCTTTTGCAAGCCGCTGATTATCGCCTGAAGCAAGTGGATTTAAACCAGGTCGGTGACGGCGGGATCGAGGTGCGCTTCCAGTTTTCGGATGCAGGTTCGCCCCCGCAGCCCCGCAGCTTCGCCATCACCAATCCTTATCGTGTCGCGGTTGATTTTAGTGACACTGACAAAGCACCCGAACAGACGCGCAAAATCACGGGCTCGGGAGTGATCGATACGATCCAGCTGGCCCAGGCCCAAAATCGGTTGCGGGCGACCCTCAAGCTGAAAGCGGAAATCCCGCATCGCCTCGTCCGGCAGGAAAATGCCGTGGTGCTGTTTTTAGAACCCCGCCCCGCTGACGAGCAAGGCACGTCCTCGACGATGCCGGCGAATGCCAGCGAAACGGCTATGATTGAATCGACGGCTGCCGATACGCGCGCAGCGGACGCAGCCGCCGCTCGACATGTCTTGCAGCAGCTCCAATTTGCCGAGTTGCCCGGCGACAAGGTGCAGTTATTACTGCGGTTTGCTGAAGCCTCGCCGACCCCCAGTATTTTTGCGCTTAACAATCCGGCCCGCTTGTCCGTGGACTTGCCGGGCACGGTCAATCAATCGCAAGTACGCTCCAAACGGGTGGATATCAGTTCGGTACGGGATATCGGGATTGCCGAGAGCGCCAATCGGACTCGCCTGGTGGTTAACCTTTCCGAAGAAATGGGCTATGAGACCACAACCGACGCCAACGCAATCCGGATTACGCTGAGCCCGCTGGCCCGCAGTAAAGCGGCGCGGACCGAAGTCGAACAAGCTATGGCCGTGGGTGAGCCATCGGCTAAGGAAGCCGAACCGGCGGCTGCCGAGGTTGAAAATATCGATTTTCGCCGCGGCGAGAATGGCGGCGGGCGGCTCATCGTCAAACTTTCCGAGGCCCAGACACCGGTGGATGTCAGCCGACGCCCTACAGGATTGAGGGTGGATCTGTATCACACTGACATGCCTGATAAGCTCATTCGGCGCCTAGATGTTACCGATTTCGCCACGCCGGTGGAAACCATCGACGCCTATCGACGGGGTGATGGTACCCGCATTGAAGTCAATACCCAGGATGAATTCGATCACATGGTCTATCAGACCAACCGTCTGCTGACCGTCGAGATCAACGAGCCACCGGAGCGGCCCACGGGCGCCAAAGGGGAAGCCGCATTTCCTTATGAAGGTGAGCGTCTTTCGCTCAATTTCCAGGATATCGAAGTTCGCTCGGTTTTACAGCTCATTGCCGATTTTACGGGTTTTAATGTTGTCGTCAGCGATTCGGTTTCAGGGAGCGTAACCTTACGGCTGCAGGATGTTCCCTGGGACCAAGCTCTGGATATTGTCCTGAAAACCAAAGGGCTCGGCATGCGCATGGAAGGCAATGTCATGCTGGTTGCGCCCCTCGAAGAGATTGCCGAGCGTGAACGCAAGGAGGCCGAAGCCCGCGAGCAACAACAAGAACTGGCCCCGCTGTACACGGAATTCATCAAGATCAATTATGCGCGGGCCGATGACTTGGTGTCCCTGATTGAAGAGCGGCGCGGCCGGGGCGGTACCAACGGAGACGGCGGTGGCGGTAACCAGGATCAAGGCTACCTCCTCTCCCAGCGGGGCTCCATTTCCGTCGATCAGCGCACCAATATCATCATGGTTCGCGATACTGCCGAAAACCTCGAACTCATACGGAATTTGATCGAGGAGTTGGATCACCCTGTTCGGCAGGTTTTGATCGAAGCCAGAATCGTGTTCGCCGATACAACCTTCTCGCGTTCGCTCGGGGTCAGGTCGGGCCTGACGACCGTGCAATCGATGAATGACGAACGCGGCCTGTTCGCTCTGTCGGGGTCCGCGGAAGCGACCGACTCGGTTGTTTCTGAGGGCGCCAACAACATCAATTCCACGGGCCTGGCATTGCCGGTTAGTTTGCCTACGCTAACCAATCGCCTTAACAATGACTTTGCCCAGCCGGGCAGTCGTATTGGCATGTCGATTTTGGGCTCTGATTTCCTGGTGGATCTGGAGTTGTCCGCGCTGCAGGCAGAAGGCCGGGGCGAGGTCATTTCTTCACCGCGTATCGTCACGATGGATCAACAACAGGCCTCCATTGAGCAGGGCCAGAAAATTCCGTTCGAGACAGTGAGTCAGGCAGGCACGCAGACTCAGTTAGAAGACGCGGTATTGAAGCTCGATGTCACGCCGAGCATCACGCCTGACGGCAGGATCTCCATGGAGCTTGATATAAGTAATGATAGCCCAGGAGAAGCGACACCCGAGGGATTGGCAATCAATACGCAATCGATCACCACCAGTGTGATGGTCGAAAATGGCGACACATTAGTACTGGGTGGGGTCCAGCAGTCGCGGAAGGATTTCAACGAGCGCAAAGTCCCGCTTCTCGGAGATTTGCCGCTGTTGGGCTGGCTTTTCCGATCAAAACAAAATGTTGACGAGAAAAGTGAGCTCCTAATTTTTATTACGCCCAAGATTATCAACGAAAACCTCATCTCGTCCGATGCGTCCTAAATCTCAGTTTTCCATGACAAGGGGTCCGCACATGCACGGCGGCAATAGCATTCGTTCAGGTATCGCACGCATTTTCCTGATGCTGCTGATCAGCCTACTGGCGGCTTGCGGGGAGGATGGCTTTACCACCAGCGGCTCGGATGCCGTCGACTCGATTGAGCTGACCACTGGCGCTGAAACCCTTACCGCTAACGGCCAGGAAGTGGTTGCCATTCGGGCAACGCTGACCGGCATTGACGGCATTGCGATGCGAGATCGAACGGTCGAGTTTGAGACGACATTGGGGCATTTTCAAAACGCGGATAATACGGCCACTGCACGGACTAACTCACAGGGTATTGCCCAGATCGGTTTGGTTAGTTCTGAAAAAGCGGGCACGGCCACGATCACAGTTCGCTCAGGCGGTGTGCTGCAGACGACAACAGTGAATTTCACGGCAGGCCCTGTGGCCACTCCCGGCCTGACCATGACGGCCGATGATCAGGTGATCGCCGTGAACGAATCCACCGAGCTGCGCGTGGTCCTCATGGACCAGAACAAGAACCCAGTCTCCGATGAAACCGTAATTTTTGATTTTGCAAACAATCAAAGCGGCGCCACGCTTTCTGTAACCTCGGCGCAGACTGACGAAAACGGCGAGGCCAGCATCACCCTGACCGGTGGTGACCAAACTGGCACCGACCGCATTCTGGCCCGGGTAGCCTCCAATAATGCCATTAATGCTGAGATTAATATTGACGTGTTGGATATGTTTGATGGCCGCTTAAGCTTGGCAGCCAATCCTGCATCCATCGCTGCTGATGGCCAGAGTCAGACCAGCTTAATGGCAACCTGGCTGGATGCAACGAGACAACCTGTGCCTGGTGAATTCGTAAAAATAATCGAAAGTGCCGAAGAGATTCAGCAAGAATTTCAAGGCACGGGGAATGGCGTAACCGATACGTTTACTGCAGCCGGCGGCCCGTCAACATTCACTATAGGCTTGACGGGAGGTGCAGGCGCTTCTCCTGAGGGTGTGCCGTTTGTCGTGAGTATCCACGAAGCGGATAGCGACGAGCCTGGTATTATTCTGTTTAATGAAGTAGTGGCTACAGGCACCCTTCCGCTGACCGATCGGCAAGTCACTCTCGATCAAGGAGCTCGGTATTTTTTCCAGGTTCAAGCTAGTTCGGGTAACTGGACTATAGAAGCGGCTGATGGCGTCATTCAAGCACCCCAAGAAACTGAAGTGGGCCGAGGCAAGACGAACGCTGACGGGCAATTCAGCATTGAAGTGGCCAGCCGCACAGAGGCGGGAAGTGCAACATTTCAAGTTGTCCCCGTTGCCGGGGAATCGCCGACTCCCGAGCAAAGCATGGCAACTGTACGTTTTTTGGCAGGCGAACCGGTAAGTCAAAGCCTCTCTGCGACAACCCCGATTTTTGCCAATGGCGCGAACACATCAACGATTCAAGCCGTTTTGCTCGATACCCATGGTAATTTGGTGGAA
>CAYFSA010000068.1:7745-14301 GCA_964345605.1 uncultured Ectothiorhodospiraceae bacterium | reverse complement strand
CGAGGGCATCCTCCAAAATGGCCTTGGCATACGGCCCGGTGCTGGCATGCATGCCGTCGAAGCGCACGCTCAACTGGCCGCCATCAAATAGCTGACTGATGCGATCGAAATCGAACAGCTCGCGCATCAAGGCAGCGTAATCGGCTACCGGATCGATGACGCGCACCGTCATCTCGCCGAGCTTGCTGCTGCCGAGGGTGTCCAGATCGATCGGCGGGGTTTCGCTGGCGATGCGGTAGGCGCTGATCTCCCGGCTGCGCGCGTAGATGGCATTGGTAATCGACTCGGGGGCCGGGCCGCCGCTCGATGTATTGAATTTTATGCCGAAATCGCCGTCCGGTCCCCCCGGATTGTGGCTGGCCGAGAGTACGATGCCGCCGGCGGCATGCTGGCGGCGAATCACGCAAGATACCGCTGGGGTGGATAACAAGGCGCCTTGGCCGACCAGGACTTCGCGGATCCCGTTGGCAGCCGCCATGCGCAGAATGGTTTGACAGGCATCGCGGTTGTGATAACGGCCGTCGCCGCCTAGCACCAGAGAGCCACCTTGCAATGAGGGTACGCTGTCGAAAATCGACTGGACAAAGTTTTCCAGATAATGGGGCTGCTGGAAATGGCGGACTTTCTTGCGCAAGCCGGAAGTGCCCGGTTTTTGGTCGTCGAATGGTTGAGTGCTGCGGGTCTCGATCTTCATTGAGGTTCGGTCATTGATTGTGAATGAATGCATAACGCTAGCAGATTCGGCGCGTGGATCGAAGCCTGAAAGCCGCGGTCAAGCATTTATGGATTGCACCGTTGAAGCAGTGTCGACAACAATGGTCCTCGCCCAACCATTTATTTTAAGATAGCTTGCATGATAACGATCGAACGAACCTATTGTGAGTGTCCGCGACCGCGCAGCTTTGCCGGCTTAATGGAGCTGTACGAGCATAACTACATGCGGCTGCGGTGTTTATGCCCTGAGCTGGCACTGGTGGAGGCGGGTGCTTGCTCGCGGGTGGCAGGCGGTATGGATTTGTATTTGCAAATGCTGGACGGCTGCCGTTTTACCAGCACGCTGCGGCTGACCTATCTGTTTGCCGAGCAGCCTGACGGTCCGCAGGCTTTGCCTGATCTGCGTTTGCGCATGTATCACGACGCCCGTCAGGTCGAGGTGCTGACGCGCCGCTGCAAGCTCAGTGAAACGGGCTGGGTTTATTGGCCGAGCAATCTTCATGAATTGGTGACATGCAAGTGGCGCCTTAATCGCTTCTTGTATAAATGGTTGGGTTTTTGCCTGCGGCAGGGCCATCGCTTCAACACCGAGCGGTTGCAGCAGGCCCAGTGGTGGCCGGTTGAGCTGTGACTCCGGGATTCCCCGGCCGGCTGGCGAAGGTTGAAGTTAAAACTAAAGTTGACTAGTAAAGTCAGGTTTAGTATAAGCAGGTTAAACACTGAGTGTATTACTTGGTTATTCATTCAATCTTCGTGGCATGAGGCAGCGCAGCTATGAGACTATCAACCAAAGGCCGCTATGCAGTGACCGCCATGATGGACTTGGCGATTCATGACAAAGTCGGGCCGGTAACTCTCGCCGACATCTCCCAATGTCAAGGTATTTCCTTGTCTTATCTGGAACAACTGTTCGCCAAACTGCGGCGCTCGGGCCTGGTGGAAGGTGTACGCGGGCCGGGCGGCGGCTATCGGCTGGCCCGCCCCATCGATCAAATCACCGTGGCAGAGATCATCAATGCAGTGGATGAGAAAGTCGACATCACTCGATGCCATGGCCGGGAAAACTGCCAGAATGGCGATCAATGCTTAACCCATGAGCTGTGGTACGAGCTCAGTGATCGCCTCTATGATTTTCTCAATGGCATTACGCTGGACCAATTCGCCAATCGGCCCGAGGTACAGGCCATCGCCCAGCGCCAGGATCGCGAGCATCGCCATCATTATCTGCACTTCCGCCGTACGGCGGCTTGAGCGAAGGTCGAATTGGACTGACTCGAAGCTAGGGCCAGTTGCATCCGGCCCTAGCTAGATTTGCCGGGTCAGGGAGCGGATGCGCTGTACGCCGCGGGGATCGTCGCGGTCGGCATAGCGCATCTGGGCGTAAGTCACCGTTACCGCCTGAATGATTGCCGCCTGTTCCGGGAGATTAGCATTGAGCCGCTGCGCGTAATCCCAGGGCCCTTCATGGGCCGCTTTGCCGAATCCGCGCCGGGCCAGTTTGCGGCAAAATGCGGCATAGGCGCGGTCCAGCGGGGTGAGCGGCAGCCGGCGATTGCGCCAGAGGTAAATCCCGGCATACAGCACAATGACTGTAACCAGCGCTGCTGTCATCAAACCGGTCAGCCATACCCAACGTTTGCCGTTAAGGCCAAGTGCCTGGAGTAATTGGCGCTGCTTCTCCGGGCCGAAGGCCACGACCCATTCGTTCCAGTAATAATTGACCGAATCCCACCAGAGGCCGAGCTGTCGCAGCGCATCGCGAAATGCCCCGCCGCGCAGCATGGGGTGCAAATCGCCGCTGTCCGCAATAGCGCCGCTTATACCCTGCTCGACCCTGTCCGGTGATACCGCGGCCGTCGGATCGACGCGCTGCCAACCTTGTTCCGGCAGCCAGACCTCCGCCCAGGCGTGGGCATCCGCCTGGCGGACCAGTAAATAATCCCCGACCGTATTCCGTTCGCCGCCGAGATATCCCGTGACGACCCGCGCCGGCAGGCCGGCGGCCCGCATCAGCACGACAAACGCACTGGCATAATGCTCGCAAAAGCCCGTGCGGGTCTCGAACAGGAATTGAGCGACGGGGTCCTGGCGCGTAATGGGCGGTGTCAGGCTATAGCGGAAAGGCGCTTGGCCAAAATGTGCTTGAGCGGCATCAATGACGGCGGCCGCGTCCCTGGCTGTAGTGCGCCAGCCTTGGGCGAGTGTTACAACGCGCGGATCGAGGTCCGCGGGCAATTGCAGAAAACGCTGCCGCGCGTTCGCTGTAAGCGCTGGTTGACGGATTTGCGGGGCGGAGGTCAGGGTATAACGCTGGTCTTCGTACAGTGGCTTGGCGCTCAGCAATTCCCAATCAGTGGTCAGACGTTCGGCGCTGCGGGGTATGTCAGTGGGCCGATCCAGCGTCAATAGCCAGCGTTTGCCATGGGCGGCGAGCCTGACGGTATAGCGATAGCGCTGACTGGCAGCACTTGCCTGTGGCGCAGAAGGGGCGCTGCGGCGGCCGCGATTCTGCCAGACCTGGCCGTCGTAATAGTCCAGCACGGGGCCGCGCCAATACCGCTGGCCCGGCGGCGGCGGTTCGCCGGCAAAGCTTACCCGTAAGGCGATTTGATAAGAGCGGGCCAACTCACCGATGCTGCCCGGCCGCATGCTGTCGCTCAGGCCAGTGACCGCGGTGTCATTGGTCTGCAGGCCGCCCCACAAGGAGCCCTCGATACGCGGGAATAGCACGAACAAAATGATCATAATGGGTATGGCTTGAGCCAGCAGACCCAGCGCCTGCCTGAAGCTGGTTCGGGGCTTGAGGGCTGCGGCGCCCGCTTCGGCTGCCTGGCCAGGCGGGCTTTTGGTCAGGCTCAGCAGCAAGCCGATGAAAGCCAGCATGATAAGTAAATTATAGGTGGCCAGCAGCATGCCTTGGCTAAAGAAAAAACTGGTGACATTGGCGAACAGGCCAATGAAGGCGGCCACCACGATATCGCGGCCGCGGTAGGTTTCCAGCAGTTTCAGGGCCACCATGATGGTCAGCAGGGCAACGCCCGGATCACGGCCGGTGGGCGGGCCGTATTGCAGGATGACGGCGAATAGACCGGTAATCGCCAGAATGGCCAGAATCCAGGCCGGCGGCAGCCGCAATTGCCGTAGATTCAGCCAATAGCGCCAGACTATCACCAGCCCAGTGACCCCGCTGACCCACAGCGGCAGTTGTAAGGCCAAGGGTGCCAGGGCCAGGGCGGTGAGCAGGATAAGGGTGCTGAGTTCGCCGGGCCGCGCGGCTTGGTAGAGGGGCAGGCGGGGCAAGATCTGGTAAGTTGCAGCGCTCATTCTTGTTCCCCGAACTGGGCCAGGGCCGTCAGGCATTGCCAGCGATGAGCATCGCCGGCCGCCGGGCCCAACCGGTTACCGGGCAGGCTCAAGCAGTAAGCCAAGCCGGCGGCATGGGCATCGAGGACCCAGCGGGTCAGGATGGCCAGACGCTGTTCGGTGCCGTAGGCCGAGGGCAAGGCCTCCCAGGCCAGGTCCAGGCGGGTCTCAGTGCTGCCGGCGAATTGCTTGACCGCCACGGTTTCACTGCGGGCATAAGCCTTCCAGGCGACATGGCGCAAGGGATCGCCCGGCAAATAATCACGCAGGCCAGCGAAATCCACCTCGCCGCTGCCGGCTTCGCCCATGGCCTCGGCGGCGGCCGGCTGAGTCGGCGGTGGGGGTGCTTGCGCGGCGGGTTTGGGCAAGACCACCAGCGTCTGGCCCAGCCGCAGCGGGGACCAGGCCTGAAACAAGCCCATGGGATATTGCGTAAACAGCCGGAAACGGCCTGGTTGTAAGGTACCCCGGTGTTCGGTCGGGACCAGCAGGGGCAGGGTGGTCTCGGCAAACGGCGGGATATCGGTCAGGGTCAGGCGATGGCTTTGCCATTGACAGGCGATGGCGTAACGGGCCCGCCGGCTCGGGTTTCGCAAGCGCAGGTTGAAGGCGGCTTCCTGGCCGGCGAAGACCGGTTGACTGGGCAGGCAGTCAACTTCGAGGCCCAATAAATTGCGCTGGGTTTGCCATAACGCCACTGTGGCGATTCCGGCCAGCAGGAAGGTGAACACGAACGCCATGCTGTTGTTGTAGTTCAACGAACCGAGCAGCATGACCAGCAGCATCAGAGCCAGCAAGAACCCCAACCGGGTCGGCAGGATATAAACCCGCCGCTGGCGCAGCACGGCCTGTTGCGGCAGGGTACGCCCGGCAGCGCGGTGGGCCTGGCCGGCCGGCGTCAGGCGCAAGTGCGGCAGAGACCGTCCGGAGGAGGCAGCAGTGGTCATGGTCATAGTCACGGGATTGGCACGGCCCGCACGAGCTCGGCGGCAATCTGGCCGGGATCATTGCTGACTTCCTCGATGGCATGTAAACGATGCCCGACCACGGCCGGCAGGATAGCCTGCACATCTTCGGGCAGGACATGATCGCGGCCGGCGATAAAGGCCCAGGCCTGAGCGGCGCGGACCAGCGCCAGCCCCGCCCGGGGCGACAAACCCTGCCGATAGCGCTGTGGCTGGCGCGTGTAATCCAGCAAGGCCTGAATATAATTAATCAGGGCATCGGCGACATGCACGCCGGTGGCCTGTTGCTGCAGGGCTAGCAAATCCTCGGGGCTGATGCAGGCCTCGAGGTCAGCGAGCACATCGCGGCGATCGGCTCCTTTCAGCAGGGCGCGTTCGGCACCAGGGTCCGGGTAGCCGAGTTCGATGCGCATGAGAAAGCGATCCAGCTGCGATTCCGGTAAGGGGAAGGTGCCGACTTGATAGGCCGGATTCTGCGTGGCAATGACGAAAAACGGGCTCGGCAGGGGTCGAGTTTCCCCTTCAATGGTGACTTGCTGCTCCTCCATGGCCTCGAGCAGCGCGCTCTGCGATTTTGGTGTGGCGCGGTTGACTTCATCGGCCAGGATCAATTGCGCGAAGATCGGACCCGGATGAAATTCCAGCGCTCCCGTGGCGCGCTGAAAAATCGAGACGCCGAGAATGTCGGCGGGCAACAGGTCACTGGTGAACTGAATCCGCTGGAACTGCAGCCCCAGGGTTTGGGCAATGGCATGGGCGAGGGTGGTCTTGCCGACCCCGGGCAAGTCCTCGATCAAGAGGTGACCGCGGGCCAGCAGGCAGGTTAAAGCCAGTTTGATCTGAATTTCCTTGCCAAGAATGACCTGGCCGATGCGGTCGATGGCGAGCGCGGTTGCCGGTTGTTGTTGGGTTGCAGAGCGGGCTACTGATTTGGTCATGTGCGCATAGTGGTAATGGGTTCGATAGTACGACAGCATACAGGTGTGCTAGTGCTTTAGCTTGAGCAAAACAAATTTGTAATAGAGCGATAACGATTCTGTAATGCTTTCTCTCCTAACATAGCGCCTGGTCTGAGTTGGCCACGTATCGTTATGCAAGTGATCCGCCCCGAACAGGCAAGTCCAGTATCAGTGTTCGGTGGTGCATCGGCTTGGTTAACCATACCTTCCCTCAACATAACATTGAACCAGGGTTATTTTATGAGCATTAATCATGACAGGCTGATAGGGCTGATGCCTTTGAAGTTGGTCGCGATCACCCTGCTGGCCGGTTTGGTCACGGCAGGCTGTGGTGACGATGATGGCGATAATACCGGGGCTGCTGCCGATACCGGCAATGGCTCGACATTGACCGCGCAAGCAACGATTCCCGCAGGCGACAGCCGTTGCCCTAACGGCGGCATCACCATCGATTCAGGCATCGATGAAAACGGCAATGGTGAGCTGGACGCAGACGAAGTTGATAATACTCAAGTCGTCTGTAACGGCCAAGATGGCCAAGATGGCCAAGATGGC
>CAYFSA010000068.1:0-7645 GCA_964345605.1 uncultured Ectothiorhodospiraceae bacterium | reverse complement strand
GGCCAAGATGGCCAAGATGGCCAAGATGGCGCACCGGGTGCCGATGGTGAAGACGGCCGGGATGGCGGCGGTGCAGCCCAAATTGGCTTCGAACCGGTGCCGGTTCCCACCACCGATGAGCAAAAGCGTTCGGTGTTGGCTTCGCAAAGTTTCACCGATATCCTGACCGGACAGACGCATGACATCGACTTCCACGTTTTGCTGCGCAGCGGCACCGAGGTGGATGGCAATATGTATGGCCGGTTGTACGATATCGAAGGCAATCCGCTGAGCGATGCGGACGGCTCGCCGGTTTTCTCCAATGACAACGACTTTAATTCGTTGCTGACCGGCAAGACCGATGGCGAACTCTATCTGGTTTCGCATTTCGAGAACTATGATGTCGGCATGATGTATGTCACGGCCTTGAATCAGGATCCTGATACCGGCGTGCTGACTCCCGAGAAGACTCGGCCCATCGATTTCTCCCATTTCAACGGTGGCTGGATTCACTGCGCCGGCTCGGTGACCCCATGGGGGACCCACCTGGGCTCGGAAGAGTACGAGCCGGATTGGACCTATGTCGATCCCGCAACCAATATGTACACCGGCTGGCAGTCCAACAACGGTGCCAGCGCCAATATGGCCTCCTACTTCGAGGGGTCGGCCTATTACACGTCCGAAGATCCTGCCGCTGAAGGCATGTTTGAAGACATCAACTGGTACGACTATGGCTGGGAAGTTGAGGTAACGGTCAATAGCTACAATGATGTGGAAGCCGTCAAGCACTATGCCATGGGGCGTACCGCCCACGAATTGGCCTATGTCATGCCGGACAGCAAGACTGCCTATATTACCGATGACGGCAGCTATGTGGGGCTGTGGCGCTTTGTTGCGGATGAAGCTGAAGATTTGTCGGCCGGTACACTGTATGCCGCCAAATGGCATCAAACGGACACGGAAAACGGCGGCAGCGCGGATTTGACCTGGATCGATCTCGGTCATGCCACCGACGAAGAAATCCGTGACTTCATCGACCGCGGCGTCAAGCTCAGCGATATCTTTGAAACCGAGCCGCTGGACGAGGAAGGCGAAAGCTGCCCGCCTGATTTCGTTGAAACCGAGCACACCTGGAGTGTCGATCATGGCTGGGATGGTGAGTGTCTGCTCCTGAGAGTAGGGAATAACCGCTCGGAGAAGTTTACTTCGGACGCTGAAGTCCGTGCTGCTGCTTCGCGTCTGGAAACCCGTCGTTATGCCGCTTATAACGGCGCAACCACGGAATGGGAGAAGATGGAAGGCATTACCTATGATCCCATGACCAACACCCTGTATCAGGCCATGTCCCGTGTCCGCAAGGGGATGTCCGACGACAAGGGCGATATCCAATTGCCCTATAACTACTGCGGGACGGTTTACGCCATTCCGCTCGATGATGACTACGTAGCGCATGAGGCTTACGGCGCTGTCTCGGGTGTGCCGCGCATGGTCTCGCGCGGGGCCAAGCAGGATTTCCCCTATGATCCGCCGCTCGAGGCGAATCAGTGCGATCTCAATCATATCTCCGAGCCCGACAACATTACGTTCATGCCGGAACATCGCATCCTGATCATTGGTGAAGATACCGGCAGTGGCCACCAGAACGATGTGATCTGGGCCTACAACGTCAACAGCGGCGATCTGACCCGTATTCAGACCACGCCTTATGGCTCGGAAACGACTTCGCCTTACTACTATCCGAACATCAACGGCTGGGCGTATCTGATGAGCGTCATCCAGCACCCGTTCGGTGAGTCGGATCAGGATAAGCTGCAGGACGAGGAAGAAAGCCGCGCCTATACCGGCTATATCGGTCCTTTTCCCGCGGTTGTTGCCGATGAGTAAATCACGTCCGAAATAGCTTGAGCTGTCAAGCAAGGGGATCACCAAGATCCCCTTTATTCCCCAAGCTTCGCTTGGGGAATATCCCTTTTAGCTTCATTGGTGGTTATCGCTTCCAGGAAATCACTGAGATTCCATCGCCTATGACAACTCACGCCCTATGTCATACCCAAACGCCCTCTAGCGTATCCTGCGCTAACCTGACCGACGACGCTGTAGGGTCGGTTTCAACCGACCACGGCGCCTGAATTTGCGCTCGGGCCAGGCGGGTTGAAACCCGCCCTACGACAACGCTTTTTACACGAATGCACGCCTGGTTCCCCGATGTTTATCCGTAATTATATTTCGAGCTTATTTTGGGAGTTAATGCTGGTTGTGTTGCTAACCGGAACGGCGTTACTGTTATGGCAGACGAGCCGGTATGTCGAGCCGCTGAGCCCTGCGGCGAGGTCTGTGGCTCAGCTTGATTTGCGCAGTAAAACACTGGGAAATCGCGCCGCTTACATTCCGCCGCAATGCTATACCCAAACCGTCGATAGCCAAGGCAATACGCATAACCCTTGTTATACCTGTCATATTGGCTCGTACAAGCCCAATTACATTAACGATACGGATTTACAGGCCGTGTATGCCTTCCCTGATGTTGCCAATATCAATCACTGGCTGAATTTATACAAAGATCGGCGCCAGGCGCTAGCGGCGATCTCGGATCAGGCGATTATCGACTACGTTCGCCAGGACAATTATCAGGATGCCAACGGCCAAATCAAATTGCGCAAAATTCTCGCGGATGTGCCGCCAGGCTGGGATTTTGACGGCGACGGCCAATGGCAGGGCTATGTGCCGGACTGTTATTTCAATTTTGACGCCCAGGGCTTCGATCGCACCCCAGCTGGGGATTATACCGGCTGGCGGGCATTTGCCTATGCCCCGTTTCCAAGTACTTACTGGCCGACCAACGGCAGTACCGCTGATGTGCTGATTCGCCTGGCCGAGCCCTTGCGCCGCAATCAGACCGGTGAATTCGATTTGACGGTGTACAAAACCAACCTGGCGATCGTCGAAGCGCTGATCAAACGCCGCGATATTCCCATTGAGCCCACCGACGAAACCCGCTTTGGGGTCGATCTTGATAAAAACGGGCGTTTGAATATGACGACCCGCATTGTCTATGACTGGGCGCCTTTGCAGGATCGGCACATGTTCTATGTCGGTCAGGCCAGGCAGGCATTGGCCGAAGGCGAATTGCATATCGCCGCCGGCCTGTTTCCAGAGGGTACCGAATTTCTGCAAAGCCTGCGTTATCTTGATGTGGACGAGGCAGGCCATATCCGCCTCGCGGCCCGTATGAAAGAGTTGCGTTATGCCCACAAGCGTCGCTGGCTGACCTACAGTGAACTGCGTAATGCGGCCGCCGATGAAAATGCCGAGGCGGTGCAGTTTCCCGATCGGCTGGGCACGGTGTATGGCGACGTCGAAAGCGGTGCCGGCAATGGCCAGGGATGGATTTATCAGGGCTTTATTGAGGCAGCCAATGGGGCACTGCGGCCGCAGACTTATGAGGAAACGGTCTATTGCGTCGGTTGCCACAGTACGGTCGGGGTGGTGACCGACGGCGTCTATGCCTTCCCGCGGAAATTCGGCTATAACAGCTTTCGCCATGGCTGGTATCACTGGCGCCAGAAGAGTCTGGCCGGCACGCCCGAACCGCGGCTGGCCAATGGGGAGTATGAGTACAGCTTCTATCTGCGGCAAAACGGCGCCGGCGATGAGTTTCGGGAAAACGAGGAAATCCAGGCGCGCTTTTTTACCGCGGATGGCAAGCTCAAAACGACGGCCTTAAAGCGCTTGCATGCGGATATGACCTATTTGCTCTGGCCCTCGCGGGAGCGGGCCTTGCGCTTGAACAAGGCCTATAAGCAAATCGTCGAAGAACAAAGCTATAGCTTGGGCCGCGATGTAACGATTACGCCTGCCACCAATGTCCATTGCGGGGTTTATCCTGAGCAGCCTACCAGGGTGGAGCGGCTTATTGCTGGACCGTTGCCACTGCATTCTCCAATGTCATCAAATCGTCAGAAAAATTTAAAAAAACCTCACTAATATATCCATTATCTCATGTTATGAGCGAATGCTTAACGATGCACATAGACAGGAATGTGCTCATGAAGTGGTTTTTGCCATTCCCTCTTTTCTTCGGCACAGGCCTGTCACAAAGCCGGTTCTCTGTTAGCAGCGCATTTCCCGATTCCTAGGAGGCACTATGCATATTCGATCCATGGCAATTCCCCTGAGTCTCTTGCTTGGGGTGCTATTGGCCTTGTCTGGCTGTGATGATGATAGCGGTGACTCAGCCGCTAATGATGACGTCAACGATGAAATTTCCGACGATGTCAATGAGCCTGGCACCGATGATCCCGGTTCGGGTCAGCCTGATGCGGGTCAGCCTGATGCGGATGAACCGGATACTGATGAGCCGGCGGATGATGGCTCAGACGTGCCTAATTTAACAAATTTTACCAGCGACACCCCCCTCGATCTTAAAAGCACGGCTGTGCATAACGAAGTCGTTTACGTGTCGCCGCAGTGTTACACCATCACCGAAGACGAGGCTGGCCGCGTCAATAACACCTGCTATACCTGTCATATGGAATCGGTCGCCCCGAATTTCACCATGGATTATGATTTCCAACAGGAGTACGCCTTCACCCTGGCCGGCACGACCAATCCCTGGCTGAATTTGTTCGAGGACCGCAGCGAGCGGATTGCGGCGCAGTCCGATACCGCCATTCTGGAATATATCCACGAGAACAACTACCACGACGAGCAAGGCAAGCCCTGGCTGCAGCAACTGGCTGACAGCGTCCCGGCGGGCTGGGATGGCGACGGTAATGGCCAATGGGATGGCTATGTCCCGGATGTGTATTTCAATTTCGACGAGGCCGGGTTTGACCGCGATCTGGACGGTAACTATACCGGTTGGCGTGTCTATGCTTATTATCCCTTTCCGACGACCTACTGGCCCACCAATGGGCATACCGGCGATGCGCTGATTCGCTTGCCAGAGACATTCCAGCAATTCAACGGTGAATTCGACCTGGAAACTTACAAGCTGAATTTGGCGCTAGTCGAATCGTTAATCAAAAAGCGGGATATCGTCATCGATCCGGTGGATGAAAATCGCTATCAGGTTGACCTGAACAAGGATGGGGTGTTTGGCACGGCCAATCAGATCACCTATGCCTGGAATCGGCTGCAGGGCGAAACCATGACCTATGTCGGTGACGCCAAGGCGGCGCTGGAAGCCGGTGATGTGCATCTGGCGGCTGGGCTGTTCCCGGAAGGGACCGAATTCGTGCAGTCCCTGCGTTATGTCGACGTGACCGATGACGGGGGTATCGGGCTCAGTGCGCGGATGAAGGAATTCCGCTATGGGGTCAAAGAGGTCTGGCGCACTTATGCCTACCTGCGCGATGCGGCGGCCGATGAAGCCGAGGATGCCGAAATGAACCCGGACGAGACGGATGTCTATGTCGGCTCAGTCGAGCGGGGAGTGAACAACGGTGACACCGGCTGGCGCTACCAGGCGTTTATCGAAGATCGCCAAGGTGTGCTACGGCCGCAGACCGTAGAAGAGACAGCGTTTTGCATGGGCTGCCATGGCGGTTTGGGAGTGACGGCGGATTCGAACTTTTCTTTTGCCCGCAAAGTTGAGACTGATGACCCGCAACGCGGCTGGTATCACTGGAGCCAGCAGGGTATGGAAGGGCTCAACGAGCCCAAAGGCCAGGTCAAGGGCGCCGGGGTTTATTACGAATATGCCTATTATTTAATGTATAACCATACCTTAAGCGAGTTTCGGGACAATCCCGAGTCCGAGGCCAAGTTCTTCGACAGTGAAGGCCATATCGACTATGACTTGCTGGCGGACCTGCGCGAGGACATTACGGTGGCCTTATATCCGTCGCGCGAGCGGGCGCTGGCACTGAACAAGGCCTATCGCACGATCGTCGAGGACCAGGATTACGTGCTCGGCCGCGATCCCAACCTGAACAGCTACGCCGAGACGGTTTATGACGAAGTCGTCCAGGACGATCCGACCGGCGTTGTGGATACCTCCAGCATCCAGAAAGTCGCGGGCTGTTTCGAGCAAGGTGTTGCCTGCGAGAGCCAGGATCTGTTGGATGAGGAATCCGCCCGGGCTGCACAGGTGCTCGGCAACGGCATGGGCGGGCCGAGCAACACCCGCTATGAGGTCGATTTCGAAGGGGAAATCCACAAGAGTCAGTACAGTATCGACGTTGATGGCCTGACCTTTACCTTCCCTGATCGCCTGACCCTGCCGACCCGCGCCATCGTGCCGCTGGCCGGCATCGAGTCCTGCTATGAATGCCATCGCCTGCAGGCACCGGTGGTCGATGGCGACGACAAAGCCGCCACGAAGGAAAGTATCACTCGGGTCGATATGGGAGCGACTGAAGCCAGCGCTGCGGAAGCGGCCGTACTCACTCAACTGACCGATGATCCGGCCCGCGACACTGGGGCTAAATGGAGCCCGGACGGCAGCAAAATCGCGTTTGTCTCGGATCGCAGCGGCAGTTCGCAGATCTGGGTGATCAATCCCGACGGCAGTGGGCTGCAGCAGGTCACCCAAGGCCCGGCCAAGCATGCCTGGCCGGAATGGAATACCGCCAGCACGCGAATCATTTATTGGGGCCATAACGCCGACACGGGCGAGCATCTCATCCAGCACAACAATGTCGCCGGGGATGATGAGGTGACGGTTATTGCGAGCACGGATTATCTCAATCGCCCGCAATGGCATCCGGATGGCGACATCATAGCCTATAGCCGGCGTATGGATGGCATCTGGAACGTCTGGGTTGCTGAAGCCTATGCTGATGGTAACGGGGAACGAGACTTTTGGCAGGTAACCACCCACGAATGGATGGACAGCAATCCGCTCTGGAGCCCGGATGGCGAAACGCTGGCCTACAAGGTTGCGCCGACCACAGGGGATTATGCACTGACCTACGAGAACTTCATTACCTTTGAAAACGGCTATGACAATCCGACCATCCACGAATGGGATGGCCCGGAAGCCTCACAGATGTATGACTGGAGCCCGGACGGCGAGCAGATCAGCTATACCGCCGAAATCATCACCAGCGCCGGCGGCGCGGATCAGGTGAGCTATGCCAATCTTGTCTCGGCTATGACCATCGGCGGCGGGACGGCGACTGCCGAAACGGCAGTCAATATTTCTAAAGGCCAAACCCTCGGCGATCGCGGCGCGGTCTTCTCGCCGGCTGATGGCGGCAACGAAGTTGCTTTCTGGGCCTGGGACAAGAACTATCTGGCCACGCTCTGGCTGTATGACCAGGCTGCCGATGAAGTGACCCAACTCACGACCTCGGGCTTCGATTTCTACCCGGAATGGCGGCCCGATGGTGAGCAGTTGGTGTTTGAGTCGATGCGCAGCGGCAATATGGATTTATGGCTGATCGATCTGGACTAGTTTGATCGAAGTGGAAGGGAAAAGGGGGCGACCAGATGGTCGCCCCTATTTTTTTACGAGCCCTTGCAATTGGCGTAATACGTCACCGTTGCAAGCCAGTCGGAGAACATCCCTAAAACCGTTCCACCAAACTGCCTCAAAGCTCATTAACGCTCTGAGAGCCCTGAGCCAGGACGTCCAGCGCTTCGTATTTGTCGCCATCCTTCGCATTCCCCAGCTGGAGCTCGAGAATCACCGGCTCGCCACGGCCAGCGCCGTCGAGTGACC
>CAYFSA010000067.1:0-14518 GCA_964345605.1 uncultured Ectothiorhodospiraceae bacterium | reverse complement strand
TCGAACACACTGCCCATGCCGAAGTTAGAGATGCGTTTCGGGCTCAGATCCACCGCCGCGAATTCCTGGACGACCTGGTAAAGGAGATTGCTGCTTTCCAACTGCTGAACGAAGTCCTCGAAGCTGAAATGCTCGAAGATGGCCCGGGCTTGGGCGCTGAACGAGTGGACGTAGCTCATCAGGTCTTCGCCGGTCTGCGTGTCCGACAGCGACGCCAGACTGAGCGGCGAACTGTTGTAGAACGGCTGATCAGCAGCGCGGTGCAGCAGGCGGTCTGTGGCGGTTGCGGATTTGTCCGCATACTGTTTGGCGGCATTTAGAACCGCCTCCTTCGTTGGCTCCAGCACGCACTCCATTCGGCGCAACAGCGTGAACGGCAGGATGACGCGGCCGTACTGGGACTGCTTGAGGTCGCCGCGCAACAGATCGGCGATGGACCAGATAAAGGACGCTAACTCGGTGTGGTTTTCCGTGTTCATAGGGGCGGTGTTTCTTGCGGCTTGATCTTAAGGCGATTGAATATTCGATGCTGACACCGAGGGTGTCATGGTTTTAATTGACACACATACTCAAGCATGTGTGAACGCAATCCAGCCGGGTAAGATGAGCAAGGACAGTAACGTCGTTACCGTTACGGCGGCGGCATACAAGCTGCTGGCTAGGTGGTAGCGGTCGCAGATCACAATCCCTAGCACCATGGTCGGCATGCTGGCCTCGAGCACGATGGCCTTGAGGGTTTCGCCTTGCAGGCCGACGCCGAGACCTAAAGAGAAGGCGAGGGCGGGCATGAGAAACAATTGGGCAATGGCCACCGGCAGCAGCAATCCCAAGCTGTGTTTCCAGGGCAAGTTCCAGCGCAGGCCCATGCCGATGGCCAGTAGCATCAAGGGAACCACGGCGCCGCTCATGAGCTCCAACAGGCCTGCGATCAGCGCCGGCATCGGGATACCAGCAAGATTTAGCCCGATAGCGGCGACCAAAGCCCATAGCGGTGGAATCCGCAGCAACGTGGTCAACGGGTTCTGCGGCGACTGCCCTTGACCGTGGGCGCGGGCAAACGCGATGCCGGCGGTCATCAATAAGGGCGTGCAGGCAAACAGGTCGTATTGAATCGCTATGCCGCGGGCCCAGGCGCCGAAGATCCCTTCCAGAAACGGCAGGCCCATGTAAGTGGCATTCGGAAACACGGCAGCCAGGACTAGGGCGCCGACCACGCCGCGGCTCTGCTTGAGCCAACGGCCATAAACCAGCCAGGCCAACGGGGCGATCAGCACAATGCAGCCGGCGGCCACTAGCGGAATACGCAAGCTGTCGGCGCCCAGCGGTGTCTGCCACATGACATCCAGCACCAGCGCGGGCAAGAACAAGTGATAGACCACGCTGGACAGAGCCGTGCGGGTCTGATCGACATCCAGGCCTTGCGGGCGCAGCCAGCGCCAGGCACTGCCGGCAGCGATGAGCATGATCATTTGGACGACGATGAGCATAGGTCTGGGCGCCTCGAAAGCCGAAAGTGATACGGTGTATTGCCAATGCGGCAATGCCTTGTTCAATTCGCACAAAACCCGTAAGTTTACAGCTTACGCCGGGCTTGCCACTATACTTGATTGCTTAATCGACTGAAGAAGAGGACCACGCCAGTGCTCGAGCTGAACGCGGTGACCAAGGGCTATGACGAAGGCGAGCAGCGCCATGCGGTGCTCAAACAGGTCGATCTGCGGCTGGCCCCCGGCGAATATGTGGCGCTGCGGGGCGAGAGTGGCTCGGGCAAGTCCACTTTGCTGCAGGTGATCGCCGGCCTGGATGCCCCAGATAGCGGCGAGGTGCGCCTCCAGGGTCAGGTGCTGAGTGCCCTGAACGAAACGGCGCGCACTCTGCTGCGACGGCGGCAGATCGGCTTCGTTTATCAGTTTTTCAACCTGATTCCGACGCTGACCGTGGCGGAGAATTTGCGCCTGCCGCTGGCTTTGAACAAGCAAGGGCAAGCCGCCGCCAAGATTGACGCCATGTTGGCCGAGCTGGGCTTGGCCGGCTATGCCCAGCGCTTTCCCGATCGTTTGTCGGGGGGTGAGCAGCAGCGGGTCGCCATCGCCCGGGCGCTGATTCACCGCCCGGCGCTGGTGCTAGCCGATGAGCCGACCGGCAGCCTGGATGCGGCGAGCGGTGAGCGGGTGCTGAATGCGTTGCGCAAGCTGGTGCGCGAGCAGCATGTGACCCTGTTGCTGGCGACCCACAGCGCCCAGGTGGCTGCTGAGGCCGATCGGGTCATCTATTTGGCGGACGGTCAGCTAACCCCTGCCGCACCCCGGGAGCCGGCGGCATGACCGGCTTGCTCTGGCGCGCCCAATGGCGCTATCTGCGCGGCCATCCCTGGCAGCTCTTCTTGGCTTTGCTGGGCATTGCCTTGGGGGTGGCTGTGGTGGTCGCGGTCGATTTGGCCAACAACAGCGCTCAACGCGCCTTCGATTTATCCCTCCAGAATTTGCTCGGGCGCGCCACCCATGTCATCGAGGGTCCGCCGCAGGGGATTGACGAGGCGGTGTACCGGCAATTGCGCCTGACTCACGATGTGCGCCCGAGCGCCCCGGTGGTCGAGGGGTATGCCGAATTCCGCGGCGAGCTGGTGCGTATCATGGGGATCGATGCCTTTGCCGAAACGCCGTTTCGCCAGGAATTGGCGGGCTCGGTGAGTGGTGATGTCGAGCAATTGCTGACCCGCCCGCGGACCATTCTGGTCAACGCAGCCGATGCCGAGCGCTGGCAGGTCGAGATCGGTGCCAGCCTCGACTTTGCCGTGAGCGGCCGGCCGCAGCAAGCCGAGGTGCTCGGCACGTATCGCCTGGGGGCACAGCGCAATGCGGCCTTGCTGGGGGTGTGGCTGACCGACATCGGTACGGCCCAGCTGCTGTTGGACCGCCTCGGGCGGCTGACCCGGATCGATCTGCGCCTGAGCGCGGCCGAGGCCCGTGACCTGGCTGCGCAGCTACCGCCGGGCCTGCATCTCGAGGCCAGCGCCACCCGCAATCGCGCCCTCGACGAGATGACCTCGGCCTTTCGCTTGAACCTGACCGCCATGAGCCTGCTGGCGCTGCTGGTCGGCATGTTTCTGATCTATAACATCACCACCTTCATGGCCCTGAATCGGCGCGTCATGCTGGGTACCCTGCGCCTTTCGGGGGTGACCCGGCAGCAGGTGTTTGCGCTGGTATTGGGCGAGGCGGCCTTGCTGGGGCTGGGTGGCGGGCTGCTGGGCTTAGGGCTGGGCATCCTGCTGGCCCAGGGACTGCTGCAGTTGGTAACCCAAACCATTAACGATCTGTATTTCGTCCTGGCCGTGCGCGACTTGCATCTGGCGCCGCTGACCTTGCTCAAAGGGCTCTTGCTCGGCATCGGCGCGGCCTTGCTGGCCGCTGTGGTACCAGCCTGGGAAGCGGCCCGCTATCCGCCGCAGCAGGCCTTGCAGCGCTCCCAGCTCGAGCAGCGCGTACAGCGCTTGTTGCCGCTTTTGGGGCTGGTCGGCCTGGGTCTGGCCGGAGTGGGTGCCGGCGTTCTGCTGGGCTCGGGGCGCTCCCTGCTGCTGGCTTTTCTCGCCTTGTTCCTGCTATTGCTCGGCACCAGCCTGTGCCTGCCCTGGCTGAGCCGGCGCCTGGTGCAGGCCCTGGTGCCGCTGCTAGGAGCCCTGTTCGGCCTGACCGGACGCCTGGCCGGGCGGGGCGTGAGCGCGGCCATCAGCCGCACGGGCATTGCGATCGCCGCCCTGGCCCTGGCGGTCTCCGCGACGGTCGGCGTCGGCCTGATGATCGACAGTTTCCGTCAGGCCGTGTCGACCTGGCTGGAATCGACCCTGCGGGCGGATTTCTACATATCCCAGCCAGGGCCCAGTGAGCGCCCGAGCGGACCCATCGAGCCGGCGGTCAGACCCGCGGTGGCGGCTGTGGCAGGCGTGGCTACGGTGACCGGCGCCCGGCGGGTCGAGGTGCAGACCGGTCGCGGTTCCGCCGAGCTGCTGGCCCTGGACATGACCGGTGAACCCCACCGCGGCATGACCCTGAAAAGCCAGCGCGATGGTGTCTGGTCAGCCCTGCGGGCCGGCGAGGGCGTGTTGATCTCGGAGCCCTATGCCTATCGCCGGGCTATCGGTAGCGGTGATCATGTCACCCTGGCCACGCCGCAAGGGACAAAGCGTATGCCGGTGCTCGGGGTGTTTCGCGACTATGGTTCCGAGCAGGGCTATATCCTCATGAGCCGCCAACGGTATCGGACCTGGTGGCAAGATGATACGGTATTCTCCCTGGGGGTGTTCCTGGAGCCGGGTGCCGACGCTGCGGCGGTGCGCGCCCGGCTGCGCGATGTTCTGGCCGCGCAGCCGCAAGCCTTGCGCGTGGCCTCGAACCGCGAGATTCGGACTTTATCCATGGCGATTTTCGACCGCACGTTCGCCATTACCCAAGTGCTGCGGCTGCTGGCGATTCTGGTGGCCGTGGTTGGCGTGCTCAGTGCCCTGATCGCCCTGCAGTTGGAGCGGGCGCGGGAATACGCCATTTTGCGGGCGACCGGTTATACCCCGGCCCAGGTGGCTGGCCTGGCGATCCTGCAAAGCGCGATCATGGGGCTGCTGGCGGGTTTGGCGGCCCTGCCGCTCGGTGTCGGCATGGGCGGGCTGCTGATCGAGGTCATCAATCAACGGGCGTTTGGCTGGAGCATGGCCATGCAGGTGGCACCGGCGATTCTCGGTCAAGCCTTGCTGCTGGCCTTATGCGCCGCCGTGGTGGCGAGCGTCTATCCCGCTTGGCGCTTGGTGCGCACGCCGCCGGCCCGGGCGCTGCAGGACGAATGAATATGAGTACCGCAATGGGCAAACTAACCCGAACCGGAACAGGTATGCTGCTGACGGCCTTGCTCGTCCTCGTGAGCGGTTGCCCAGCACAGGCGCCGGAGCACACTGGCAATGACAATCAACCCTTGCACGAGGCCTTGGGGAGTCTGGACGCCAGCGGCTATGCCCAAGCAATCGCGCCGCGCACATTCCAGTTTCCCCAGGATCATGGCGCCCATCCCGATTTTCGCAATGAATGGTGGTATTTCACCGGCAATGTCACGACCCCGGCAGGCCGGCCCTTCGGTTTCGAACTGACCCTGTTTCGCATCACGCTGTCGCCGCAGCCGGTCGACAGTCCCTCGCCCTGGCATGGTCGGCAGATCTACATGGGCCATCTGGCTTTGAGCGACATTGCCGGCGGTGCCTTCCTTCATGCCGAGCGCCTGAGCCGGACCGGCCCGGGACTGGCCGGGGCTGAATACCGGGCAGACGCGGACAAGACGCTCAGCATCTGGCTCGAGGATTGGCAGATCCACTATCAGCCCGCTGTTGAAGGTGGCAAGCAACGCTGGCAAGTCAAGGCCGTACAAGAAGACTTCGGCATTGATCTCGAACTGGCTGTGGTTAAACCGCTGGTGTTGCAAGGCGAGCAGGGCTTGAGTCAAAAAGGGTCGGAACCCGGCAACGCCAGTTATTATTATTCTCAGACCCGCTTGGCGGCCAATGGCACGGTGCGGCTGGCCGGCGATGCGCTGGCCGTGACCGGGCAGGCCTGGATGGATCGGGAATGGTCAACCTCGGCCTTGGGCGAAGCGCAGATCGGCTGGGATTGGTTCGCCCTGCAATTGGATTCGGGCGCCGAGCTCATGCTGTATCAGCTGCGCCAGCGCGGTGGCCGGGTCGATCCGCATAGCGAGGGGAGCTGGGTGACGCCGCGCGGCGAACGCCAGCGTCTGCGGCGCGAGGATTTTACCATCGAGGTTCTCGACCATTGGGACAGTCCGCGTGGCGGGCGCTATCCGAGCCGCTGGCGGATCACGGTTGCCCCGCTGGAGCTTGCTGTGACCGTGACGCCCCGTCTGGCCGATCAGGAGCTTGATTTCGGCATCCGTTATTGGGAAGGTAGTGTGGCCATCGACGGCCAACGCGCCGGCCAGCCGGTCTCGGGCCTGGGCTATGTCGAGCTAACCGGTTATGCTGAATCCTGAAAGCCAACTGCAGCGCCGAGTCTTGTGAGTTAGTTCATGCCACGCTCCACGGCTTTGTCCACCGATGCCAACGCGGCCAATGCCGAGGCCACGCAAGACTATGTGGCCCGGCTCGAGCGCGAGCTGACCGAGGCGCGTCTGGCGCAGGCACGGGCCGAGATCAAGCTGGCCGAAACCGAACGCCGGCACCGCGACATGCTGCTGGTCTCGGACTGGGTCTGGGAGACCGATGCCCAGGGCCACTTCGTGGCCTGTTCGGAGCGGGCCTTTTATCTCGTCGGCTATACCCGTGAAGCCTTGCTAGAGCGGACTTTGTACGATTTGCTCGCGCCGCCCAGCAAAGCCGAGCAGGCCCAGCAGCTGCACCAGCTCATCACCGCGCAGCGCCCGTTGGTGGACATGGAGCTGCACTGTTTGACACGCAATGGAGCCGAGGTCTGGTTGCTCTGTAATGGGGTGCCCATTTTCGACGATGACGGCGGTTTGCAGGGCTATCGGGGGGTCAACAAAGATATCTCCGGGCAAAGACGCGCCCAGGAAGCCCTGCGCGTCAGTGAAGAAAATCAACGCATACTGCTCAACAATATTCAGACCCAGGTATGGTTTTTCATCGACGAGGTTACTTACGGGGCGGTCAACCAAGCCCATGCGACATTTTTAGGCTGGCCGGCCGAGGCCATTGCGTTCCAGGCCATGCAAGATTTACTGCCCGCGGCGGTGGTGGAAACCAGCCGGGCGGCGAATCGTTGGGTGTTTGAGCAGGGTCAGCAGACCCATACCGAGCAATGGCTGCCGCATGCCAGTGGCGAGCTGCGCCTGTTGTCGGTGTACCGGGCGCCGCAGACCAATGCCGCCGGGGTAGTCGACTACGTGGTCTGCTCGGCGGAAGATATTACCGAGCGCAAGCAGACCGAGACGAAGCTGGCGCAAACCCAGGAACGGTTGGAATTGGCCATGGACGCTGGCGAGCATGGCCTGTGGGATTGGGATATCGAGCATGACGCGGTGTATTTCAGTCCACGGTATTTTCGCATGCTCGGCTATGCCCCGGCGGAGCTACCCATGAATTGTAACACCTTCAGGGCCTTGCTGCATCCGGATGATCGGGCCGAGGTGCTGCCGAAAATCTGGCAGTCGATCATCGCCGCGCAGCCCTTCGATGCCGAATTTCGCCTGCGCTGCAAGGACGGCCGCTGGAAATGGATTTCCGGGCGGGGCAAATGCTTCCAGGTGGACGATGCCGGCGTGCCGCGGCGGGTCGTTGGGATCCATGTCGATATCGACGAGCGCAAGCGCCAGGAAGAAAAGGTCCGCCGCTTGGCGACCATTGTCGAGCAGGCTGCGGAAGGCATCGCCGTGATCGATCCGGAAGGCCATCTGTTGTATGCCAATCCGGCCTGGGCCCGCCTGCACGACTACCCGGGCAATGCCTCCCTGCTGGGCTATTCCATGCGCGCCTTTCATACCGAAGCGCAGCTGCAGCAGGAAGTCCTCCCCTTTCTCCGCACGGTTGAGGCGCGTGGCCAATACCGTGCCGAAGTCCATCATCGCCGCCGCGATGGTAGCGACTTTCCCGCTTATCAGACGGCCACCTTGCTGACCGACGCCCATGACAAGCCGTATGCGATTGCGGCATTCGTCCAGGACATCAGTGAGCGCCATCAGGCCGAAGTCAGGCAGCGGCTCGCCAAGACAGTTTTTGACAGCGTCGATCGGGGGCTGATTATTACCGATCGGCACAGTAATGTCATTGCCGTCAATGCGGCCTTCACCCGGCTGACCGGGTTCAGCGAGGCCGAGGTCAAGGGCCGCAATCCCCGTCTGCGCAAATCGGGCCAGCACGATGAGACGTTTTACCGCGAAATGTGGCAAACCCTTGAGCGCGAGGGCTACTGGCGCGGCGAGATGTGGAATCTGCGCAGGGACGGCGCGAGCTATCTCGAGGATGTCAGTATTATCGCGGTGACCGATGCCTACAGGGAGGTCACGCATTATGTTGGCGTCATTTCCGATCTAACCGCGATCAAACAGCAAAACCGGGAACTGGCCCAAGCGCGTCATCAAGCCGAAGCGGCCACGCGGGCGAAATCGGCTTTTTTGGCGAACATGAGCCATGAAATCCGCACGCCCATGAACGCTATTTTGGGCATGGCCTATTTGCTCAAACAAACCTCGTTAGACAGCCAGCAGCACTATCACCTCGAGCGCATCCTGAGTGCCGGCAACACCTTGCACGGCATTATCAATGGCGTGCTGGATCTGTCCAAGATCGAAGCCGGCAAGATGGACCTGGAGCAGCGCGAGTTTCGTCTCGAGCAGGTCATTGAAAAAGTCATCCATCTGGCTTCGTTCGCTGCCCTGGACAAGGGCCTGGAGCTGTTGACCGATGTGGCCGCCGACGTGCCCATGGCATTGATCGGCGATCATTTTCGCCTGGAGCAAGTGCTGACGAATCTGTTGAGCAACGCGATCAAATTTACCGAGCAGGGCGAAGTTTATTTACAAGTGAGCCTGTTCACGCAGGACGGGGATCACACCCGGTTGCGGTTTGCCGTTAAGGATACCGGCATCGGCATGACCGAGGCCCAGCAAACCCGCTTGTTCAAAGCGTTCAGTCAGGGCGATATGACCATGACTCGCCGCTATGGCGGCACCGGCCTGGGGCTGAGCATCAGTCAGCGGCTGGCGGCAATGATGGGCGGCGATATCGCCGTCAGCAGCCAAGTTGGGGCGGGCAGCTGTTTCACCCTGACGGCCCGGTTCGGTCGCCGGGCGCAGGCGGCCACGATGCCGACCCTACTGCCGCTGGCCTTGCGGCGCCTGCAGGCCGTGATGGTGGACAGCCAAGCCGCGGCCCGCGACTTGCTGCAGGCCCTGCTGAGCCATTTGGGGCTGGGCATCGCCGCGGTGGACACGCTGGCTGCGGGTATCCGGCAACTGCAAGCATTGCCGTATCAATTGCTGGTCCTGCACAGCCGCGGCCATTTGCATGCGAGCCTGACGGCGTTGACCGAGCAAGCAACGCCCGGCTGGTCATGCCCGGCGTTGCTGTTGATCGTCGAGCCGCATGAAGTGGTGGGTACAGCACTGGCGTGCCAGGCCGAGCGCTGTCAAGTTGTGACCAAGCCGGTGACACCGACCGCCCTGGTCAATGCCCTCCAGGCCCTGTTCGGCGATCCGGCCGTGCTCGAAGAAAGAAGCGCAGCTGTACCTGCCCTGGCCGCCTCAGAAATGGCTTTGCAGAATTGTCGCATCCTGGTGGTCGACGATGACGCCAGCCATCGGGAGGTCATGACCACCGTGCTCGAGCAGGCCGGGGCGCAGGTATATCTGGCTACGGATGGCACGGATGCGGTGGCGCAAGTGGAGGTCGATCCGTTCGAGCTGGTGCTGATGGACATTCAGCTGCCCAACCTGGATGGCCTGAGCGCCACCCGGCAAATCCGTGACCGGGCACGCTCGCCCGAGTACGCCCATCTGGAGCATTTGCCCATCATCGCCATTACCGTGCAGGCCCAGCCGAGCGATCGCGAGCGCTGTCTGGCCGCCGGCATGCAGGCGCACCTGAGTAAACCCATCATTCCCAGCGAGCTGGTCGCCACCGTTGCCCAATGGTTGGGCCGGCAAACCGCTCCGGCCGGCTCGCCCGCCCCGGCCACCGAGGCCACGGCGAGCGCGGCTGGCACGAGCGGCGAGCGCCTGTATGAACTGCTCGGTCAATTGCAGGAGCACGCGAGCCAGCGGCGCGCCAAAGGGGCCCGCTTATTGCTGGAGCAGCTCGAAGGCTTGTCCTGGCCGCCGTCGCTGGCGAGCGAACTGCGCCTGCTCCGCCGCCTGATCAGCCAGTATCAATTGAAAGCGGCGTTGCCGGTGCTGGCGGCCTTACTGGACAAATTGCAACGAGGACGTGATGACTGAACTATCGGAAAGCTTGGTCATGGTGGTGGACGATGCCCAGGCCAATGTCGATTTGCTGGTCGATGTGCTCGATGATGAATATCGGATCAGCGTGGCCATGGGGGGGCGCGATGCCGTTGCCTTTGCAAAGGAGGATCACCCGGATCTGATCCTGCTCGATGTCATGATGCCTGATCTGGATGGCTTCGAGGTCTGCCGGCGGCTGCAGGCCGATCCGCGCACCCGCGATATCCTGGTCATCTTCGTCACCGCCAAGGGGGAGGAGCTCGATGAGGCCGAAGGCTTGCGGCTGGGAGCCGTCGATTACATCGTCAAGCCAATCAGTCCGGCCATTGTCAAAGCACGGGTCCGCAATCATTTGTCCTTAAGCCATGCTCGTGCCGACTTGCAGCGGGAAAATCGGCTGCTTGAAGAAAAAGTGGCGGAACGCACGGCGGCCCTAACCGAGGCGAATGAGCGGCTGAGCGTCCTCGATAAAATCAAAAGCGATTTTTTCAACATGATCGATCATGAGCTGCGTACGCCGCTGCATGGTGTGCTCGGTGCCAGCGAGTTCCTGATCCAGATGTCGCCGCCGTTCGAGGACAAAGACGAATTCGTCGGTTTTTTCCGGCAAGGTCGGGCGCGTATCGAGCAATTATTGGATGACGGCAAACTGCTGCAAATGCTCAGTGCCGAGGAGGCCTTATCACCGGAGCTGGCGGTCGCCTTTCCGCTGGATCGCTTGATGGCCGAGGTGGCGGCCAAATTCGAGCATCTCGAGTTAGACGCGGAGAGTCAAGCTGTCTTGGCTTCCACCTGTGTGCGGGGCGATCGGGAGCTGCTCAGGCGAGCCATGGAGGTGATCGCGCAGCTGGTGAGCTGCTTCGTCAAGACCGCCGGGCCGCAAGTCATGGCGTTTGACCGCCAGCCGGCGCACATCGCCTTTGTCTGTCCTCTCGATGATCTGCATTTGGGCGAGGACGAGGCCCGGGCGTTTTTCGACATTGCCGCCGATATCCGCAGCCGCTCCAAGGCTCAACAGCTGGGGCTATCGCCCGTGCTGGCCGCGCGCATTATCGAGTTTTTGGGCGGCCAGCTGCATTTGGTGAAAGATGAGGCGCACGGGGACGCCCTGCAGGGCTCGTTGCCGCTGTGCGACTGCAGCGCCTGATGACGTCGTGCTGCGCGGATTTTTGTTAAACTCGGGTGTGATTCATTGATGACCAGGCCCGCCAGGTCTGCCTGCTGGGCGGTCGAGGCGGGCCTGAACGGCGGTAGCGGAGAGACGTGCATGAACGCAGCAGCGAATATCTTGAGTGTTACCCAGGCGGATTTCGCCGAGAAGGTGCTGGCGAAGTCCCAGGAACTGCCGGTGCTGGTCGATTTCTGGGCCGATTGGTGCGGGCCCTGCCATATGCTGATGCCCGTGCTGCAGCGCCTGGTCGATGCCTATGCCGGCGGCTTCGTGCTGGCCAAGGTCAACACCGATCAGGAGCAGGCCCTGGCGGCCCAATATGGCGTCAGAAGCCTGCCGACGGTCAAATTGTTCAAGGACGGTGCCGTAGTCGATGAATTCATGGGCGTGCAGTCCGAGCAGGCGATTCGTGAATTGCTCGACCGGCATGTGCAGCGTGCCTCCGATGAGCAGCGTCTGGCTGCTCGCGAGGCGCGTCAAGCTGGTGATGCTGAGCGCGCCTTGGGTATCCTGCGAGAAGCCCTAGCGGCCGATGCAGACAACCACGCTGTGCGTTTGGAGCTGGCCGACTTGCTGCTCGAGCGCGGTGATGCCGGACAAGCCCGCGAGCATATTCAGGCCCTGCCGCATGATAAGCGCCAGGAACCGGCGGCCAAGGCATTGCTGGCCAAGGCGGGTTTCGTCGAGGTTGCCGCTGCGGCGCCGGCGGTCGAGCCCCTGGCAAGTCGCCTGGAAACGGATCCCGGCGATTTGGAAGCGCGCCATGGCCTGGCGGCGCATTGGGCACTGGCCGGACGTTATGACGCGGCGATGGATCAGCTCCTTGAGCTCATGAAACGGGATCGCGGGTTTCGCGAGGATGCCGGTCGCCAAGGGCTGTTGGCCGTGTTCGATCTGCTCGGGGCTGACGACCAGCGGGTGCGAGTCTATCGCAGTAAAATGGCGAGCCTGCTGTATTGAGTGAATCCATAACAAGGAGCCTGCGCCCATGAGTGAGGGCCCCGATCAAGGTCTGCCGCACGGTATTGTCTGTATCGATACCGAATTACTGCGCCCGGCGTTTGCCGCCTGCTACCTGCTCGAGCATCGCGGCCGGGCGGCATTGATCGATACCGGCCCGGCGCCGGCCGTGCCGAAAATCCTTGAAGTCCTGGCGGTGCACGGCATCACCCCGGAGCAAGTCGATTATATTCTGCCCACCCATGTGCATCTCGATCATGCCGGCGCGACCGGGGCCTTGCTCGAGCATTTCGAAAACGCCCGGGTGATCGTCCATCCGCGGGGCGCCAAGCATCTGATCGAGCCGTCGAACCTATGGGAAGGGGCCAAGCAGGTCTATGGCGAGGCCAACCTGAAAACCCTGTTCGGCGCGGTCAAACCGGTGCCCGCCGCGCGGGTCAGCGAGGCCCATGATGGCATGCAGGTGGACTTGAACGGCCGGCCGTTGCAGTTATTGGACACCCCCGGCCATGCCAGCCATCATTTATGCGTCTGGGACGAATACAGCGGTGGCTTGTTCACCGGCGATACCTTCGGGCTGGCCTACCCGGAGCTGGTCACCGCTAAGGGGCCTTTTTTGCTGCCGCCGACTACCCCGGTGCAGTTCAAACCCCAACTCTGGCAGCAGTCGCTGGATCGCCTGGCCGACTTGTTCCCGGCCCGGGTTTACCTGACGCATTTCGGGATGCTGGAAAAGCCCATGCTGTGGCTGAATGATTTGCGCCGGCGCATCGACGCCATGGCCGACATCGCCTATGCTTGTGAACAGGCCGCCAACCCCGCCGCGGCCATTCGTGAACAGCTCTGGGCCTATTGCTTCACCGAGCTGGAAGGGCAGGGCAGTGATTTGCCCGAGGCTGAGGTCCGGCGCTTGTTAGCGGCGGATATCGAATTAAATGCCCAGGGGCTGGAAGTATGGTTAGCCCGACAGCGAGGCGAGTGACCGCCGCCAGCAAGCCCAGCGCCGGGCAGGCGCGCGGGTCCTCCTTCTACTCCAACGAATGATTGCTATGATGCAGATGGATTTTTTTATCGCCCGACATCCGCTGCTCGATGCCAAGCAAGAGGTTTTTGCCTACGAGCTGCTGCATCGCTCGGGCAATGACGAGCAAGCGGCGATCGTTGACGGCGAGTTGGCTTCCACTGAAGTGATCTTGAATTGCTTTTTGCATATCGGCATCGATGTGCTGGTGGGCACGGCCACGGCCTTCGTGAACGTGACCGAGCGCTTTTTGAAAAGCGACTACGCCACGCCCATGTTTGATACCCAGATCGTGTTCGAGATTCCCCGGCATGTCACGTTGACGCCCGAGTTGGTCGATTTGATTGCGCACAGCCATGCCCAGGGCTTTCAATTCTGCCTGAAATCCATGGCGCATACCGAGCAGCAGCCGGCGGTTTTGCCGCATGTCGATTATGTCAAGATCGATGCCCTAGCCGGTGACCTCAGCCAGGTACCCGCTCAGCTCGAGACTTTGCGCAACCATGGGATCAAGGCCATCGCCGAGCGCGTGGAGACGCAGGAGACCTTCGCATATTGCAAGACCTTGGGTTTCGACTATTTCCAGGGCTTTTTCTTTGCCAAGCCCCAGGTGCTGCAGCAGCAGACCCTGACGCCCAACAAGGTCGTGGTCCTGAATCTGTTCAGCAAACTGCAAGACCCCGATATTGAAGTCGAGGAAATCGAGGCGGTACTGGCCCATGATATTTCCCTGTCCTACAAATTCCTGCGCTATATCAACAGCGCCGCGTTCGCCCTGCGCCGTGAGATCACTTCCCTGCGCCAGGCCATTACCCTGATCGGCTTGAATAAAGTCAAACAATGGGCCTCGTTGATTCTGGCCACTGAGCTGGCCGAGGACAAACCCCAGGAACTGGTGGTCACGGGCCTGGTGCGGGCGCGGATGTGCGAGCTGATCGCTGCGCAGCGGTATCCCGAGGTGCAGGCTCATATGTTCATCGTTGGCCTGTTCTCGGTCCTGGATGCCTTGATGGATGCGCCTATGATCGATTTGCTGGACAACCTCGGGCTGAGCATGCCGATCAAGGTGGCTTTGCTGGATTATGACGGGGTGAGCGGTGCTTTGCTCAAGCGGGTAGTGGACTACACCGAGGGCCGCTGGGAGCAATTACTGACCGATACAGAGGAAACCGCGACGTTCACATCGGCCTATCTGGATTCTCTGCGCTGGGCGGACCAATCCATCCAGGCCTTGTTTGGGCCGGCGCAGGCGGCATAAGTTGGTATCTACGGCGGGTAGGGTCGGTTTTAACCGACCACGGCGTCTGCATGGGTGCTCGGCGGGGCGGGTTAAAACCCGCCCTACGGTATGGGGGTAGGGTCGGTTTTAACCGACCACGGCGTCTGCATGGATGCTCGGCGGGGCGGGTTAAAAA
>CAYFSA010000066.1:10149-15427 GCA_964345605.1 uncultured Ectothiorhodospiraceae bacterium | reverse complement strand
CGGCCATGGCCGAGCCTGACGCGGCTGACCCGGTTATGCCCTTGCCCCCGGAAGATGAGCGGATTCAATGGGTCCAGCAGCGCCTGACGGATAAGGGTTATGCGCCGGGTCCGGTCGATGGTATGTGGGGGCCGCGCACTGCCCGCGCCCTGCGTGCTTATCAACAGGAACAGGGGCTGCAGACGACGGGCGAGATCAATGAGGCCAGCTTGCAAGCCCTGCGGCGCTGATGTCTGCGCACCCCAAGCGTTCATTGGTGGTGAAAGCGCCCCATTTTGGGGCGTTTTTTGATCGTGTTAGCCTGGCCGGCGAGGCTTGGCAGTGCTGGTAATGCTGCCCCTTCACTTCGTTGCCACTTCGCATACCATAATTGCAGGCGGATTAAGGCCAATTTGCCTTTACCATCTCACTTCTTGATAGAGTGGTCGGAGTCAATCCACTGGAGGTGCAACCATGAGCAACAACGAACACGCCACGCCCATGTCGGCGCAAGCCGTCGAAACCCAAGTACGCCAAGCGGTTGCTGACGGTCAGGATATCGCTGGCGAGGTCGAGCGCATTTCGCGCCAAGCCCTGGAAACCGGTAACCTGGAATTGCAGCGCATGAAAACGGTGGTAGAAAGCATCGGCCGCGGGGCGCGCGACGGCGCCAACGAGCACCCCAAGGTAGCGCGGCAAGCGATCGGTGAGGCCTTTGAAGGCATGCAGAATGCCTTGCTGCATAGCTTCGAGACGGCCAAGCTGGCTACCGAGGAGCAAGCCAAGCGTATGGAGGCCTTCTATGAGAACGAAGCCAAGGCCCGCTGGGCCGAGCTCTGGCAAATGGAAGGCGCCATGCTGGACTCGCTCGCCCAATCAGCCCGGCTCGGCACCGATGCCGGCGCCACCGCCATCCATGATCTGGTTCAGCACGGCCAGCGCGCGGGCACGCGGTTGGGTCAAGAAATTCAGCGCTCGATGATGACCATGGCGCAGTCCCTGCCGGCGGCATTACGCGAGACCGCCCTGGCCGGTCTCAGCGCCGCCCGGGAGACCACGGCGCGGGCGGCCGAAGCCGCCAGCGGCATGCTCAATGGCGTCGCGAATGCCCTGCACACAAAGGACTCGCCAGCACCGCCGCGGGCGGCCGCGCCTAAGGATGATCATGGCGACGCTTGATGCTAGGCGATCTGCTTGGCGCGGCGCGGGATTTCAAGCGTCTGCGCGAAATCAGTGTGGTGCTGGTGCGGTATGGATTTTCCGATATCGTCCAGCGCCTGGGACTGGCCACGGCCCTCGACAAACTGGGCGAAACCCTGCATTGGAAAGAAGCGGAAAACCTGGCGCAACTGGACACAGCGCAGCGGGTACAAGCCGCCCTGCAGGATCTCGGCCCCACCTTCATCAAGCTGGGGCAATTGATGTCGACGCGGGTGGATCTGTTCTCGCCGGCCTGGATCGAGGCCTTCGAGGCCCTGCAGGATCGCGTGGCGCCGGCCGATTATGCCCTCTTGCATGCCCAGTTAAGCGAAGATTTGGGCCAGCCGCCGGAAACGGCCTTTGCCCGGTTCGATCCGGAGCCGCTGGCGGCGGCCTCGATTGCCCAGGTTCACCGGGCGTGCCTGCATGACGGCCAGGAGGTCGTGGTCAAAGTCAGACGCCCCGGTATCGAGGACACCGTCGGGGCGGATTTGCGTCTGTTGCAGCGGCTCGCCCAAATCGCCCAGCAGAACCTGAGCGAGGCGGCCTACTACCGGCTGCCGGAATTGGTCAACCAGTTTCGTCGGACCATCCTCCAAGAGCTGGATTTGGCGGCCGAATGCCGCAACGCCGAACGCTTCAGCCGCAATCTCGCCCGGCGCTATGGGGCGCGCCGGGCGCCGGTCACCGTGCCCCAGGTGTACTGGGAATACACCGCCAAGCGCGTTAATGTGCAAAGCTATATCGACGGCATTCCCAGCCGGGATTTGCCGGCGGTCGACGCGGCCGGGCTGGATCGCCATTATCTCGCCGTCGCCGGGGCCCGGGCCGTGTTGTCCACTATCCTGCAGGACGGCTTTTTTCACGCCGATCCGCATCCCGGTAATCTGTATTTCTTGCCGGACAACCGCATTGCCTTTCTCGATTTCGGCATGGTCGGCTATTTGTCGGATCGCCGCCGTGAGCAATTCGTCGGCTTGCTGCATGCGATTGTCGATGACGATGAGGAAGCCGTTGCCGCGGCGCTCATCGATTTGAGCGAGGACCAGACAACCAGTACCGACACCTTGATCGAAGATGTCTCGATCTTTTTGCACAATTATCATGGCGTCGGCTTGCGGCATTTGGATTTGAGCTCGGTCATCCAGGAGCTCTTGTCGCTGCTGCAGCGCAATCAATTGGTATTGCCCCTGGAACTCGCCCAGACCCTCAAGGTATTCATCACCCTGGAAGGCCTGGGCCGGCGCCTGGATCCGGATTTCAACCTGGTCGCTGAAAGCGCGCCGATCGTCAAAAAAGCCTTTGCCACGCTGTATTCGCCGGCCGCTCTGGCCAAGCGCGGTCGCCGCAGCCTGCTAGAAACTTTGAAGCTGCTTGGCGTGCTGCCGCGCGAGCTGCGCGACACCCTGCGGACACTGGCGCGCGGCACCCTGCAGGTCAATATCGATGTCAGTCAGCTAGAGCGTTTTACCGAGAAGCTGGACCGGGCGGCGAGTCGTATCACGGTTGGCCTGATTACCTCGGCGCTGATCATCGGTTCGGCCATCGTAGTGACCGTCGACGAAGGGCCGCAATTGATGGGCCTGCCGATTGTCGGTGCGCTTGGTTTCACTGCGGCTGGCCTGGGCGGGATTTGGGTGCTGGTTTCCATCTTTCGCGGCAATAAGCGCAGTTAGGTAATTGCTGCAAATTCCTCCGTAGGATGCTGTCAATCACTTCATGCGTTTGCGCGCTCCGGCCATATTGGTAAGTGCGGCGCGGCAATAATTGACCATCGACCAGAGTGCGAGGCCGGCGGCGAGCAGTAGGATGACGACGCCGGTTCGGTAGCCCAGACTGTTGGGACTTGCCAGAAAGGCGAGGAGAATAACCAGCGCCGCCATTTGAGTCGCGGTTTTGAGCTTGCCCAGCCAGGCGACGGCGACTATGGCGGTGGCCTGCTGGACGGCCATCCATTCGCGTAAGGCGGAGATGGTGATCTCGCGCGCAATAATGACGGCCGCACTGATGACGACGAGGCCGCTGCCGTCATGGCCCGCCAGTAACACCAATACCGTGGCCACCATGAGTTTGTCCGCGACCGGATCGAGAAAAGCCCCCAGGGCCGTTTCCTGATGCCAGCGGCGGGCCAGATAGCCGTCCAGCCAATCGGTCAGACTGGCCAGAGCGAAGAGAATCGCGCAAGCCACGCCAGTGCCTGGCCATGGCAGATAAAACGTGATGACCAGTACGGGGATCAGCGCGATCCGCGACCAAGTCAGGGCTATCGGGAGATGTTGTCGCATTGGGTGAAGTGAACTCCGTCTTGTGTGCAAAGCCTGCAGATGCGGCGGTAGCCGTGCCGCTGGAGGCGTTTATTAGTCCGCCGAGTGTAGCATTGCGAGCAGGTGTTAAGATAAAGGCTTGGCGACAGTGGCCCAAGCAGTGAGGCCTGGACGGATCAATCGACATGCCTGATTTCGACGTGGTGGTGATCGGCTCGGGGGCCGGCGGCATGACCGCTGCCGTGGCCTTGGCCCGGGCCGGCAAGCGGGTGCTGGTGCTCGAGCAGCATTATCTGCCGGGCGGCTGGTGCCATTCCTTTTCCCTAGGAGGTTTTCGCTTTAGTCCCGGCATTCATTATGTCGGCGAACTCGGCACAGGGGGATGGTTACGGACGCTATTGGAAGGCTTGGGCGTAACCCGCGATCTCGAGTGGTGGCAGCTCGATCGCGCTCGCACGGATATTATCTGGACTGCAGGGGCTCACTATCCGGTGCCCGCCGAGCTCGAGCCCAAGATCACACGTTTGACCGAGCTATTTCCGGGTGATGCAGCCGGCATTCGCCAAGTCATCGAGTTGGCAGCCGCCCTGTATCGCAGTCTTATCGCGGATTACCGGGCCCTGGAAGCGGTCCCCTGGCGGCAGCGTTTGGGCCTGCGTGGCGTGGGCAAACTGCTGCGCTATGGGCTCAAACCGACCCAAGCCGTGCTCAAGGCCTTTATCAAAGATCCGGTGGCTCGCACCGTCCTCGCCAAACCGCCAGTTGATTCGATCGGTTTGAGTCCGCGTGAGCTGCCCTTTTTGTATTTCGCGACATTTATTGGCCACTTTGCAGGGGGCGCCTGGTATCCCCGGGGGGGTGCTCGCGCCATCCCCAAAGCGTTTGTGCGCGAGCTGCGGTGCAATGGGGGCGACATTCAGGTGCGTCGCCAGGTGCAGGCGATTCTTGTCGAGGGCCGGGGCGGCGGTGCCCGTACGGTCGGTGTGAGACTCGCCGATGGGGCGGAGATCCGGGCCCGGACGGTTATCTCGAATGCCGATGTCGGGGTGACCTATGGGCGTTTGTTGCCGCAGCAGGTTGTGCCGCCGCGGCTGCGCCGGCGGCTCGCTGCCAGCCGCTGGTCAATCTCGAGCTTGGCGTTGTTTCTGGGCCTGGAGGGCGATATGCAGGCTCATGGCATCGGCTCGGGGATGATTTGGGGCTGTCCGGCCGATCTGGATGAGGCCATGATGGACTGGGCCCAGGCGCCATCGCCGCTCGATCAGGGACCGATACCCGGATTTTTCTTGACCTTCCCGAGTCTCAAGGACCCGACGCTGCGCCACGATGGTCGCCATAGTGCCGAAATGTTCACCTTCATTGACTATGATGCCTTCAAGGCGTTTGCGACCACGGCCCATGGGGGGCGATCAGAGGCCTATGATGCGCTCAAGCGGCATTATCGCGACGCCATGCTGAGCCGCTTGGAGCAAGCCTATCCCGGCCTGGGTGAGCAGATTGTGTTCGCCGAGCTGGGTACACCGCTCACCGCTGAACACTATTGCGCGGGCACTCGCGGCAATGCCTATGGCACCGCCAAAACCCTGCGCCATGGCCATCCCTATCGCTGGTCCCAGAAGTCCCCGATCAAGGGTCTGTATCTTTGCGGTCATTCGACCCTGGCGCATGGTCTGCTCGGGGCGTCTTCTTCCGGCCTGGCTGCCGCCGCCCAGGTGCTTGGCTGTTCGAGCCGTGATTTGCTGACGGCGGCGGGTCCGGCGTTACGCGCATACCGCTCGGATGACCCCGCGACTTGGCCGGAATGACCGGTTATGATTTCGGTCCTGAATTAACCC
>CAYFSA010000066.1:0-10049 GCA_964345605.1 uncultured Ectothiorhodospiraceae bacterium | reverse complement strand
TATGTAGGGCCGGCTTCAGCCGGCCGAACAACGTAGGGCCGGTTTTAACCGGCCCAAACTCCAGGCCAGGCTCAGCCGAGGCAGGCTGAAGCCCGCCCTACCGGCGTTTCCCAGCCGATTCACGGCCATTTTGGCAGGGCCGGTTTCAACCGGCCGCCCGATTAAGGAGTCAACTCGCCCATGAGCGATTCGTCTGAACCGTTATGCGCCAGCGTGCCCGAAGCCCTGGTGACTCAGCGGGCCGACCGTGCAATTGCCCAATTATTCCCCGCCTATTCCCGCAGCTGCCTGCAAGCCTGGATGAAGGCCGGACGGGTGTGGGCCGACGGCGTGCCGGTGCAGGTCCGGGATAAACTGCGGGCCGGTCAATCCATTGAGATCCTGCCGGTTGCCGAACCCCAAACCACGGCCAAGGCCCAGGCCATGCCCCTGACCCTTGTCCACGAAGACGCGGCCCTGCTGGTGGTCGACAAGCCAGCCGGCCTGGTTGTCCACCCGGCCGCCGGCAATCCTGACGGTACCCTGCAGAATGCCCTGCTGCATCATTTCCCCGAGCTTGCCGAAGTGCCCCGCAGCGGCATTGTCCATCGGCTGGACAAAGACACCAGCGGCCTGCTGGTGGTGGCGCGCACTCTGGCCGCGCATACCCAGCTCGTCGCGCAATTGCAGGCCCGGCAGGTCAAGCGCGAGTATTTGGCCCTGGTGCAAGGCCAGGTCGTGGCCGGCGGCACGATTGCCGCACCGATCGGGCGCCATCCAGTGGATCGCAAGCGCATGGCGGTAGTCGCCAACGGGCGCGAGGCGCTTACGCATTACCGGGTCCGCGAGCGCTTCGCGGCCCATACCTTGCTCGGTGTGCAGCTGGCAACCGGTCGCACCCATCAGATTCGGGTACATCTGGCGCATCAGCGCCTGCCGCTCGTCGGTGATCCGGTCTACGGCGGCCGGCTGCGGCTGCCGGCGGGGGCGCCGCCGACCGTCCTCGAGCCGTTGCAGCAATTTCGCCGCCAGGCCCTGCATGCCGCTCGGCTCGGCCTGAGCCATCCGGACTCGGGTGAGATGATGACCTGGCAGGCTGTGCTGCCGGCCGATTTCCAGGCGTTATTGACCGCCTTGCGGGCGCAGCAGGAGGCCTTGGCATGAACCCTGGTAGCATGCTTTTTTTGCGGCCGGCCTGGCCGGCACCTGGGGCCGTGCGGGCAGTGACCACCACCCGCGCTGGCGGAGTGAGCGAGGGGCCGCATGCGGCCTTTAATCTGGGCCAGCGTACCGCCGATGCCCCAGCCAATGTCACGGCAAATCGCGCGCGCTTGCGACAAATCCTGGACTTGCCCGCCGCGCCCTGCTGGCTGCGCCAGGTGCATGGCATCCAGGTCGTCACGGCTGCCGCTCAGCCAATGGCCGCACCCACTGCCGATGCCGCGGTCGCTGCCCAAGCCGGCGCGGTGTGCGCGGTGCTCACCGCCGATTGCCTGCCGGTCTTGTTCTGTACCGATGACGGTGCGGTTGTGGCCGCCGCGCACGCCGGCTGGCGCGGCCTGGCCGGCGGAGTACTGGAAGCGACAGTCACCGCCATGGCTTCGCCCGCCGCGCGGATCATGGCCTGGTTGGGGCCGGCAATCGGCCCGCGGGTCTACGAAGTCGGCCCTGAGGTGCGCACGGCCTTCCTTGACCAGGATGACCGGGCCCGGCATGCTTTCGACCCCGGACCGGGCGGGCGCTGGTATGCCGATTTGTATCGGCTCGCCCGCCAGCGGCTGTATGCGGCCGGTGTGCGGGCGGTTTATGGCGGCGGCCTGTGTACCTACACCGATGCCGGGCGGTTTTATTCCTATCGCCGGGATGGGGAAACGGGTCGTATGGCCAGCCTGATTTGGCGCGTCTGATCATCGCCATGCAACATTGGTTTGCTTAAATAACACCGTAAGGGGACAGCCATGAAGCCTAGCCTGCGCGATATCATCATACCCACCACGGTCGCCCGCCGCGGCACCCTGGTGGCGGAAGTCTTTGAGGAATGTGTGGCCAAAAATGTTTCGGGGATTCCCTATGTCGACGAGCATGGCCATGTGACCGGCCGGGTCTCGCTCCGCAATACCCTCAAATTCACCTGCGTGCCGGAATACATGGTCAAGGCCGCGCATTTGCTCGGTGATAATCTCGGCGCGGTGGATATTCCCCAAGTTGATATTACGGGGCTTCTGGATTCGCCGGTGGACCCTTTCGTGATGCGGGAATTCGCCATGGTTGGCCCGGAATCGCCCATTATCAAAACCATTTCCATCATGGAGCGCTTTAACAGCGGCTATATTTTCGTCGTCGAGGGCCATAATTATTTAGGGATCGCCACCCGCATGGGCGTGGCCCGGTTAATGATGGAATGCCGTCATAGCAAGGAGTCGGAGCATTGCATTTAGATAACACCGGGGCGGCGGAGGCTGCCCTCCCGAACACCTTCACCCCGGAGATGTTGATAGCCGCGACGGTCTTGGTCATTGCCTATACCCTGATCTTCAGCGAGGTCATGCATCGTACCAGCGCGGCCACCATCGGCGCGGTTGCCATGGTCGCGGTGGGCAGCGTGTTCGGGTTTTACTCTCAGGAAGCGGCGGTCATGGCTATCGATGCCAACACCATGTTCCTGCTCGCCGGCATGATGATGATCGTCGCCCTGCTGCGGCCGACCGGGGGCTTTGAGTTCATCGCCATTTCCATCGCCAAGCGCGCTTATCGCAGCCCGAAGTTACTGTTCGTGCTGCTGGGCTTTACGGTCAGCGTGATCAGCATGTTCCTCGACAATGTCACCACCATGATCATCTTCGCGCCGCTGACCGTGCTGATCACTCGGCTGCTGGCCCTCAATCCCATGCCCTATCTCATGGGCGAGGCCATGCTCTCGAATGTCGGCGGCGCGGCCACCCTGGTCGGCGATCCGCCCAACATCATGATCGGCAGTGCCGGTGGCATCGATTTCACCAGTTTCCTGGTCCACATGGGCCCGCTGGTCGCGCCGATCTGGCTGCTGACGACCGTGACGATTTTGTTGCTGTTTTATCGTCAATTTAAGACCAGCAAGGAAGGCGTGATCGATCTCGATGAGCGCAAGGCCATCAAGGAGCCGCAAACTTTGTGGCGCATCCTGTTCGCCCTGCTGGTGGTGATCGTGCTGTTCTTTATCCACCATCTGCTCGGCATCTACCCAGCCTATGCCACCCTGGTCGGCCTGGCCGTCGCCATGGCCCTGATCCGGCCGGATCCGGAAGCCCTGCTCGGCGAGGTCCACTGGTCGGTGCTGCTGTTTTTCGCCGCCCTATTCGTCATCGTCGGCGGGGTCGAGGGCTCGGGCCTGCTCGATTATCTGGGCGCGCAGCTCCTGCATGTCGCCCAGGATCCGGATAAGCTGCTGCTGACCTGTATCCTGCTGATGTGGGTGGCCGCTATTGTCAGTGCGGTGGTCGACAATATCCCGTTCACCGTGACCATGATTCCGATTATCCTGGGGCTGCAGAGTCAGGCGGTGGCGGTCGCGCCGCTGTGGTGGGCCCTGGCCATCGGTGTGGCCTTAGGCGGCAATGGCTCGCATATTGGCGCCACCGCCAATGTCATCGCCGTCAGTGAGTCGGAGAAAGCCGGGATCAAGGACGCCCGCATCACCCCGGCAGGTTGGCTGCGCATCGGTATACCGACCATGCTGGTCAGCCTGACGGCGGCGTCGCTGATTTTTGCCCTGGGCTTCGGCTATTTTCGGGGCTGAGGCTGCAGCATACGGGGGGTCATGGGGCAGTCTTGACCAAACAATTCACCCCTTGCTGAGTCAAGGTCCGACATAGCTCCCGGGCCCGTGCTTCACTGACATTAGGCGTGGTGACGATTCGATACAAGCCGCCGCTTTGGCGGACTTCGAGCGTCAATTGCGGCAGTTGTGGGCCAATTAAGTTGCGCAGGCTGGCTGCGCCGTTGGCCGCATTGTTACGGCTGCTGAAGGCGCCAAACTGCACATACCAATTGCCGGCGGCCGTAGCCGCCGCCTGCGCGGCCGGCGCCGGCTCAATCGGCTCCTTCGCTGATGGCTGAGCCGAGGCATCCGCCGGCGTCGGCTCAGGGGGCGGCGCTGATTCCTCGCCAGCCGGAGCTAACGGGAATGCCATGGGTGCCGCGGGGTCCTCCAGTTCGAAGCCTGGCGGCGGCGCGACCGCGGGTTCTGTTTGAGCTGCAGCAGGCTTTGTCTCTTGGGCGGCGGCTGTATCCGGCTCGGTCGCCGCGTCCTTGTCCGCTGCCGTATCGGCCGCCGATAACGGCGCGAAACCGGTCGGCTTTGCCTCTTTCGCCGTTGGCTTCAAGACAAAGTCGCGAACCGCCAGCATGCCGCCGTCACTGCGCACCTCGATGGGGGCTTGTGGTGATTTGAGGATGCGCGAGGGCGCTACGCTGTCAAGCACCAGGCGGTAATTCCCGGGCGGTATGCCCTCGAAATAAAAATAGCCATCAAATGCCGAGCGTTGTCTGGCAATGAGTTCCTGAGTGTCTTGTTCAACCAGTTCGACCAAAATGCGGCCCAAGCCTTGGGTGTCTTCGCCATCTTCGGGCCGAGTCAGCACATACCCTTCCAGGCTGCCGGTGCGAATCACGGGAAAATCGAACTTGACCCAATCGCCCGGTCTTGGGGTGATCGAGTGACCCGGATGGGTCGGCGTCAAATTGATATCCGGCAAGGTTGCGACATCGACGGCAATATCCGTCGGGCGATACGCCGGCAACCGCGTGACGAACGCTTGACCGTCCTGACCGGTCAGCGCTTCCCGCCTGACCTGCACCGCATAGACACGCACCTCCGGCAACGGCTCGTCTTCGGCATCGAATTGGCCGTCATTGTTCTGGTCGACAAAGACCCGTGAGGCCACATGGCCGGTGCCCGTCAGGGAGGAACGGTCGAGTTCAAATCCCCAACGACGCGGCTGGTGCGCAAAGGAAAACGATACCGACAGAATGCCGGAGAAGCGTTCCTCGCCGCTGTAGAGTATCCGTGGGCTCAGCATCAGCTCCTCGAAACGCCAATTCAGTGCCGAGCTGTAGGTGGTCCGAGCCGACCGCAGCGAACGCGTCGTGCGGAAATTCATGCTCAGGTCGCGCGCCACATTCAAATCGGCGGTCATGCTGACGCTGTTGATTTCCCGCTCGGGTACCAGCAGGTAGCTCGTCGAAGTACGAAAGGTCCATAAGCGCAGGCGTGTGTAGAGCCCGACATTGCCGCTCAAGCTGCGCTCCACGAACACGCTGTCATCGTCACGATCCGCCGAGCGGCTGCCGCTGAGGCTATTGTTCAGACGATACTGACCGAGACGTGCAGTCACGCCCAGATCAGCAACGGTTCGTCTGCTGCGCAGGCTTTCATTGTGGGAAATATTGAATGTTATCGGCACATCGAAAGGGGACGCATTCATCCCGAATGTCGAACGAAATTGTTGGGGATCATCCGGGCGTTCACTTGCATTCAGACCAACGGTCAAGAAGTGGGTGTAACCCAGGCGCAGGCGGGTGTCCCAAAAACGGGTTTGCACCAGGGTGTTGAAACTGTCCTGGCCGATCGGGGTATGGCTGTAGTTGGCGCTAGTTGAGACCGCGCCCAGGGAGGCGCGCAAGCCGCCGCGATAAGTTTGTATCCGTTCGCCGCCTGATGGCGTGCTTTGCACGCTGGCATTGGCGGAAAGCCACTGTGTCAAGCCCAAACTCGCGTTACTATTGATTCTCAGTTCGCCGTCAGCCTCGCCGCTGCCGCTTTCGGCCAAATTGAAGACCGAACGGTTGACCTGCGAGACAGCGACCTGGTAATTGAGCTTGCCTGCACCGATCATTCCGGGTCCCACATAATGCACGAAGCGTTCGTGCGCCTCCTCCCCCGCCGGTCCATAGAAAATGTACTCAAACCGGTTTTCGCCGAGATATAGCTGCACATCCGGGAATTCGAAGCGGCCATCCTCACCGATGGTCTGGAAGCGGATCAGCGTGCCGTTATGGTAGAGCTCGACATCCCAGCCGGGTAATTTTTCGCCTTGCAGTAGAATCGAGTCGAATTCGTATTGGCCGTACACGGTGCGGTTGATGGCACCGCCACGCACCAATATCCCCCGGTCACCGCCACCGCCAGATAACAAATCGCCCACCTCAACATGATGAATGGCCAGGGGCGCTGATGTCATTCGACTGCGGGAGAGATTCAACCGCGCCTGATTCAGATAATCGGAATCGCCGCGGCCGGCGATCCGGGCATTGCCGCCCAGAAACAGGCTGGAATCCATCCAGGCGAGATCCCCGCGTGACAGCGTGGAATACGTCACGCGGCGGTCGGCTGCCGCATCCTGGTCGGAGCGCACAGTGCTCAACGTCGCGCGGGCACTGAAAGACCGCTCGCCGAGAATACCGCGCGGATTCTTTAAGGGCGGCAATTCGGGTTCGGCATAGCCGGGTCGGCGACCCGAAACTTGCCGCTGGCGCCGGGCCATGCGGGCTTGAATGGGTAACGGTTCCTGCGGAATGAAATCGACCCGCAACTGCCGGATGTTTACCTCAACTTCAAGTGGAAACCAAGCTTGCAATGCCTCGGCTTTGGCATACAGTTCGTTTTCGAAAACGACTGCGCTATCGGCAGCAAGGGATTGGCGCGCATCGCCAAGCATCACTTGCCGCTGCGGGATGTTGACCTCGAAGCTGCGCGTTTCGCTGATAAACCAACCGCCGGCGATGCCCTGGTCGGCATCGACATTAATCGGGAAGTCCAGGGCATCGACCACATCGCGCAATGCCAAATAAGCCGTGTCCTCATATTGATAGCCGATGATCTCGGTGTCCAAGGGCGTGCCGTCCAGCGTGGCTTCCAGGAGCAAAAAAGCCTGCGGATCGAGCTGGACTTGACCATAGCTCATCTTTACCAGTGCCAGGAGGAGTAAGCCGACTACCCAGCGTGCCAAAAAGCCGGTTTTACCCGGCAATAAGCGTGCTGGCGCCAGTGAACAGGCAGGTAAACCATATGCAGGAAAACAGATTATGGATCTGGCCAATATTAAAGGCATGTTGTCAGACTAGCGATAATCGGGATGGACCCAGTGGATAGGAGTGAAGCGCTCAGCTTGGGGGCGTTGGCCCTGCCGGCTGGAGGCGTCACAATCGGTCTGACGAGATGGGTAAGCCAGTGAGAAGCCACCACTACAAGTCGTTCGATCTGGGGCTGTCGATGAGTTGGCGAGCTGCTGAGGGGGCTCCTGAGTTGCCTTTTGGTTTCCCATGGTTGGCCGAGCAGGCGGTAAGCCGAGTTTAACAACCGGTGTGCCAGACGACTCACCGTGGTCCCCAATGGTAAAATCAATCCCATAGGGGCTCCTGGATGGCTCCGATTGCGCGGGGGATAGAGCTTGACCGGCAAGGCCTTGCCGGGGCTCGGCCGGTGTTGGTGTAGGGCGGTCCCAGGCTAATGTGCCGGCATCGGGATCCGATAAAGACAAAACCGGTGCTTCGGCATCCGGCTCGGTTGGGGCGAAACGCCGCGAAGCTTGCAATTGACTGGCATTGGATGCCGTCGGGTTGTCATGATGCGTCGCTTTGCCCAGAAAAAAGCCTGCAATGCTGCCGACGAGCGTGCCCGCCGGATGCGCCATCAAAGCGCCGCCCAACAGGCCGCCCGCCAGGGAACCGGCGCGCCGCCGATCCGATAGATACTCTTGCGTGACATCGTCAATGCCTTGACGAACGCTCCAGGCTTCATCTTCCTCATTTGAGCGCGGCTCGGCTTCTTCGGCCTGTATCGTGCTCAGCGCCAGCAGGGGAATAAACGCCAAGAGCAACGGTCGGCCGTGACCCGAGCTCCGGCCAATGAAAGCGGCAGGCGATAACATCATTTCATGGCATCCAATCGTCATGTGGACGGCGTGTGCTGAGTGGTTCGGTTACTTCATGAATAGCTGCTCGCAATAATCGGTCCATTGCCGTCAATGTCGTGAGTTAGGGTTATGGCATAATTATTGTTTGGTTCTAACACGGCACATGCCTGTTCGCTGCCGGCCAAGTACAACCATTCGACGGGGAGAATACCTTGTGAACACCTGGCAATCATTGCAATCGATCGATCGGCTGAAGCCGCTGTGGACCTGTCTGCTTGTGGGGCTTTTGTCCCTGCCGCAAGCATCGGCCGATATGCTGATCAGTCCGATTCGCGTGTATTTAGACGATGACAACCGCTCGACAGAGGTGACGCTGCGTAATCCCAGCGACGGTCCGCGCAGCTATCGCCTGGAATGGGTGGAAAAGTCAATGCAGGAAAACGGTCGGTATAAGACTTACGACAAAGATGAGCCGTTGACCCACGAGCCGGCCAGTTCCCTGCTTCGGTTCGCGCCGCGGCAGATCACGGTCGGCCCCGAGGAAAATCAAACGGTTCGGGTCATTTTCCGCCCGAAGGGCGACACCCAGCCCGGCGAATATCACTCGCATTTGTTATTCAAGGTCATCCCCGAGCTCTCCGAGCCGGTGGATACCGTGAACATGGAAAGCGAGGAAGGCATTAAGATGCAGCTGAACATGCAGCTTTCACTGTCGGTGCCGGTAGTGGTTCGTCATAATGTTAAGGAGCCGCCGAATGTGCGTATCAGCCAGGTCAAACCGGTTCAGAACAAGCAGCCGGATCAAGCCGCTCAGCTTGCTGTCACGCTGGAGCGGGAGGGACTGGCCGGCAGCTATGGGCAATTGGTCGTGGAAATGCAGCGTGATAACCAGGCGAATGCCGAACGGATTGGCTTGGTCGACAACTTGAGTATTTTCCCGGAAATCGATCGCCGGGAGGTGAAGGTGGTTCTGCGTGACCGCAATATCCCGCCGGGTGCTTGGCTTAGGGTCGCTTATGAGGGCGAGCAGGAATATCGGGACATTCTCTGGGATGAAAAGATTTTTCAAATCCGTTGATCATCAATCCAGAACGACTTTGCCAAGATTTTAAGCAATCCTGATTTGTAGGAATGCTTTGTCGGGTCGATTTTAATCGACCATCAGCCGTAGGCAAAAGCTACCGTCCGGGCCGGTTAAAACCGGCCCTATCATTTACCTGCGATCTTCGGGGCATCCAAGACGATGCACGTTTTACTAGGTTTGACATTCCTGTTGCTCGTCGCCTGCGCCCAGCAGCCGGTTACGCAAGAGGAACCGGAAAACATTATCGCAGTGGGCTTCGGCGCAATGGACCAGTTCAGTGAATACAGCGAGGCAAGGCAACATGTGCTCGCCGTCAGAGCGGCCAAACTCGATGCCTACCGCAACCTTGCCGAAGATGTCTATGGAACCCATTTGCGCAGTCAGACATCCATCAAGGATATGGCGATACAAAGCGATCATTACCGGAGTTATGTTGAAGGCTTGGTCCGCGGAGCCAAGCTGCGCGCAGTCACGATGAAACAGCAAGGTATTTATGAGGCAGAAATTGAAATGCCGTTATCGCCCAAGGTTTATCAATGCCTGCGCCAGCCAACGGACGATTGCCGGAGCCATTTGTCCCAAGAAGTGGATGTCGGGCCAATCAATGCAATCAATGGTAATACTCAGCGCCGCGCGATCAATCGCCCGACCGCCTGGCGTTAGTCTTTTCTTGAAATTCTGACCCGTATAGACCGCAGGAGCATTGGCTAGTGGAGTTTTTCCGTCAGCTACCCATGAAACTCGATGAAACCTCTCTGCGCGAGACATTCACGCTTGCCGCCCTGCCGCAGTGGTGTGAAGAAATTTATGCCGTCAAGGCAGGTGAGCAAGCCGAGCAAGCACAAATGGATTGCCTTTGGGGGCGCTATGAAATTCGCCGCGAGCCGATCCGCGGCGGCCTACGCTTCATGCTGCCGACCTGCCCGAACGCCCTGCAGTTTACGCTGACGACAGGATTTCCGCCGGCGCCGGCGTCAGTCATGCTGCATTGCACCATCAACCGCCCGCCGGAGGTCGTCGATCCGGATTTTGCCGAATCACTGGACATGTTCATGCAGGCGTGGCGCGGTTAGGCGGCTCCGGTAAATAGCGAC
>CAYFSA010000065.1:0-15454 GCA_964345605.1 uncultured Ectothiorhodospiraceae bacterium | reverse complement strand
TGGCGATCAGCGCCGTATTCATGCCCTTCCCGAATTCCATGCTGACCCGCGCCTTGACGGGGCTTGCCGTCGGTAGTGCAAGTGCGGCAATCCTGCTGGTCGTGCAGCTCCCCTTCGCCAACCCGGTGGTTTTTCTGTTCGGTGCCGCCTTGATTACCCTATTGGCGAGCCTGGCCTATCGGCTATCGATCAAGCGGATTACGAGCTTCTGGGCCCGGCATACCCCGGCCACCGTCGCCGCGGCGCTGACTGCCGGCGGATTCGGCGGTATGGGGGCACTCAGCATGTGGGCCATCGCTATCGGCATTGACCCTGAAGCCAACCAGGCTTTGGCGACCTTAGCCATCGAGGCGCTTAAGCTGGTCATATTCGGCGCGATTGGCGGTGTGCTCGGCGGTATGATATCCGGCCTGATCGGGTTACTCAGGCCTATTCGCTCGATAGCCGCCCCCCGGCCTTGAGCACCTAAGTCGCTCGGCTCAGCAAAACCGTCGCATAGGCCGCGATGCCTTCCTCACGGCCGACAAATCCCAACCGCTCCGTGGTGGTGGCTTTGACATTGACTTGCGCGCTGCCGACCCCGAGATCGTCGGCGATATTGGCCTGCATAGCGGCAATATGCGGCGCGAGCTTAGGTGCTTGCGCGGCGATGGTGCAATCGACATTGCCCACTCCATACCCCGTCTGCAAAACCTTCTCCAGACTCGCCACAAGCAGCCGCCGGCTGTCGATGCCGCGATAAGCCGGATCCGTATCCGGGAAGTGCCGGCCGATATCGCCTAAACCGGCCGCCCCCAGCAAGGCGTCACACAGCGCATGCAACAGCACATCGCCATCGGAATGCGCGGCGAAAGTCCGGGTATGCGGGATGTTTACTCCCCCCAGAACGAGTCGGTCACCGGCCTGAAAGGCATGGACATCGTAACCGAAGCCCACCCGAAACGGCGGCAGGATGGCACTGTTCATAAGGCATCTGCCCGTTGCTGCAAAAAGCGTTCGGCTAGCGGCAAATCTTCCGGGCGAGTCACCTTGATATTATCAGCTTGGCCCGCGACGAGCTTGGCGAACCAGCCGGCCCGCTCCATGGCCGAGGCCTCGTCGGTCACCTGGAAGCCGCGCGCCAGGCTCAGTTCCAGGGCGTGAACCAACATCCCCAGCCGAAACATCTGTGGGGTAAGCGCCTGCCATAAATCCGTGCGGTCCACAGTCACCTCGATGCGCGCCTCAGCGTCCGCACGCTTGATGGTATCGCGCACCGGCATCGCCAGAATGCCACCGATGGGATCGCCGCTCGCCGCTGCGATCAGGCTATCGACATCCGCGGCCTGCAAACACGGACGAGCAGCATCATGGACCATCACCCAATGGTCAGCGGGCAGTTTTGTAGCCAAGCTGCGCAAGCCGTTGAGCACCGAATCACAACGCTCAGCGCCGCCGAGCACCGTTTCAACAGGTTTGTCTGCCTGTGGCCGCACGCTGGTCCAATAGGGATCGTCCTGGCCGATGGCAACCACCACCCCGACCACGCGGGGATGGGCCAACAATGCCTGCAGGCTGTACTCGATCACTGTCCGGCCGACCAGCGGCAAATACTGCTTGGGCCGGTCGCCGCCCATGCGCCGGCCCACACCCGCCGCCGGCACCACGGCCCAGCAATCTGGCATGGTCATGGACTGGGCGTCTGCGGTGGCGTTTCGATGACCCGATAAAAGATTTCGTCTTCTTTGATCATGCCTAACTCACTGCGGGCCCGTGCCTCGATAGCGGCCAAGCCCTGCTTAAGATCGCGCACTTCCGCCGCCAGCACTGCGTTGCGATCGGCCAGTTGCGCATTTGCTGCCTGTTGCTGGTCAATTGCGCGCTGCAATTGGCCCACTTCCGCCAAACTGCCATCGCCCCACCAAAGCCGGTATTGGAGCCCCAACAGCAGCCCGGCAAGCAGTATACCAATGACGAGCAGAAAGCGGTTGGTCATGGTGTTCAATCAATCATGCGGTTAGCTGATGAGCACGCTGCCTGCACTGCGCCCATCCTGCAACGGCCCAATTAGCGTGTGTCGGCCTACGTTGAGCCGGTTAAAACCGGCCCTACAACTGCACAAATGCCCCGCGGCCGGCATACTGGCCACGCTCGCCAAGCAGAGTCTCGATTTTCATCAGGCGATTGTACTTCGCTACCCGATCCGAGCGTGATAGGGAACCGGTTTTGATCTGCCCAGTTGAGGCCGCCACCACTAAGTCAGCGATGATGGTATCCTCAGTTTCCCCGGAGCGATGCGAAACCACTGCCGTATAGCCGGCGTCATGGGCCATTTGGATGGCTGCCAGGGTTTCGGTGATGGTACCGATCTGATTAAGCTTGATCAAAATGGAATTAGCCACGCCGGTGTCGATGCCGCGCTGCAGGATGCGGGTATTGGTCACGAACAGATCGTCCCCGACCAGCTGCACCCGCTCGCCCAGGCGCTCGGTCAGCAGCTTCCAGCCGTCCCAGTCACTCTCGTCCATGGCATCCTCGATCGACAGAATCGGGTATTGATCGACCCACCGGGCGAGGTAGTCGACAAACTGAGCGGCATCGTAGGATTTGCCTTCCGAACTCAGCTCGTATTGGCCGTCTTTGTAAAACTCGGAACTCGCCAGATCCAGGGATAAAAAGATGTCTTCGCCCGCCTTGAAACCCGCCTGATGCACCGCTTCCAGGATCGCCTCGACCGCCGCCTCATTGGAAGCCAGATTGGGGGCGAAGCCGCCCTCGTCACCGACCGTGGTCACCAGGCCGCGGCCCTTGAGGACTTTTTTCAGGTTATGGAAAATCTCGGCCCCATAGCGCACCGCCTCGGCCATGCTGGAGGCACCGACCGGCATGATCATGAACTCCTGCATGTCGACATTGTTATCGGCATGCGCGCCGCCGTTGATGATATTCATCATCGGCACTGGCAGGCGCAGCTCGGGCTCCTCGCTCAAATACTCGAAGACCGGCACATGCTGCTCTGCTGCAGCCGCGCGGGCCGCCGCCATGGATACCGCGAGAATCGCATTGGCACCGAACCGGGCCTTATTGTCAGTGCCGTCGAGCTCGATCATCTTGTGATCCAGGGCCTCCTGATCCTGGACGTCCATGCCCACAAGCGCCTGGCGAATCTCGCCATTGACATGGCCCACCGCGGTTTGTACGCCTTTGCCCAGATAGCGGCCAGCGGCACCGTCACGCAGTTCGATGGCCTCACGCGAGCCGGTCGAGGCACCGGAGGGAACCGCCGCGCAGCCTTCGGCCGTGGAGGCCACTATGACTTCGGCTTCCACGGTGGGATTGCCGCGGGAATCGAGGATTTCGCGCGCGCGAATATCGGTAATCTCTGACATGTTGCCTCCAGTTGATACTAATGAAAAAACGAATGATAAGTCGCATTAACGACAATCTCCCGGTTCGCCAGCAGCCTTGGCCACCGCATCCAGACGTTGTACGACACGCAGCAAAGCGGCCAGGCGCTCGAGCGGCCAGGCATTCGGCCCATCACTTAGCGCCTTGTCCGGCTCGGGGTGGGTTTCCATGAACAGTCCGGCAATCCCCACCGCTGCTGCCGCCCGCGCCAATACCGGGACGAACTGACGCTGCCCCCCTGATGCCGTACCCTGGCCACCAGGCAATTGCACCGAATGCGTGGCGTCAAACACGACCGGATAGCCGGTTTCAGCGAGCACCGCCAGGCTGCGCATATCTGTAATCAGATTGTTGTAACCGAAGGAAACACCCCGTTCGCAGGCCATGAGCTGCGCATTGCCGGTTGCCCGCGCCTTATTCAGGACATGCTGCATATCCCAGGGCGCAAGAAACTGCCCTTTCTTGATATTCACCGGGCGCCCCTGGCTCGCCACGGCTTGAATGAAATTGGTCTGGCGGCACAGAAAAGCGGGCGTCTGCAGCACATCCACCACAGCAGCAACGTCCCCGAGCGGCGTATCCTCGTGGACATCAGTCAGCACAGGTACCCCGATCTCGCACCGCACCTTGTCCAGAATCTGCAGCCCCGCTTCCAGCCCCGGCCCCCGAAAACTCTGGTGCGACGAACGGTTGGCTTTGTCAAACGAGGACTTGTAAATAAATGGCATAGCGAGGGCATCAGTCATTTCCTTGAGACGACCGGCCGTTTCCAGGGCGAGCCCCTCGGACTCGATAACACAGGGGCCGGCGATCAGAAACATTGGCTGGTCGGGACCGACCGCGAAATGACATAGCTTCATGAAGACTCCGGCACTCTCACCTGCAGCACTGGGGCAGCCGCCACCCCGTTAGTGCGCTCATGAAATTCCCGCGCTGCCTGCACGAACCCGCCGAATAACGGATGGCCATCGAGAGGCGTCGAGGTAAACTCAGGATGAAATTGACAGGCCAGGAACCAAGGATGCTGTTCCAATTCGATCACCTCCACCAGTTGTTCGTCCTGCGACCAGCCGGACAACACCAAACCGGCTTCTTGTAAAGCAGCGGCATATTGATTGTTGAATTCATAGCGATGCCGATGGCGCTCGTCAATCGTATCCCGGCCATATAATCGTTGGGCCAGGCTGCCCGGCACCAACTGACAAGGCTGCCCCCCCAAGCGCATGGTCCCGCCGAGATCATCGCCGCGGCTGCGGCGTTCGAGTTGGCCGTCACGGTCCAACCATTCGGTAATCAAAGCGATAACCGGATATGGGGTCTGCGCATCGAACTCGGTGCTGTGCGCCCCGGCCAGGCCCGCCACATGCCGCGCGAACTCGATCACGGCCATTTGCATACCCAAGCAAATTCCCAAAAACGGTATACACTGCTCGCGCGCATAACGCACCGCCTGGATTTTGCCCTCAATACCGCGCTCGCCAAACCCTCCGGGGACCAATAAAGCATCGAAACCCGCCAGCGCGGCAGTCCCTTCTTTTTCGATCTGCTCGGCATCGACATGGGCGATGTTCACCCGGGTATGGGTATGAATGCCGGCATGGGTGAGAGCCTCGTTCAAAGATTTATACGAATCGGCCAGGCCCACGTATTTACCTACCATGCCGATGGTCACTTCGGCCTCGGGAAATTCCATGGCATGCACGACATCCCGCCAGGGATTGAGATTCGCCGGCGGCGCTTCGAGCCGCAACTTGCGCACCACGATTTCGTCGAGCTTCTGGGCATGCAGCCACAACGGCAATTTGTACAGGTTCTCCAAATCGATCGCCGAGATGACTGCTTTTTCCTCGACATTCGTGAATAAGGCAATCTTGCGCCGTTCGGCATCCGGCAGGGCACGGTTGCAGCGACACAGCAGGACATGCGGCTGTATCCCGATAGACCGCAACTCCTTAACCGAATGCTGGGTCGGCTTGGTCTTGATCTCGCCTGAAGCCGACAAATAAGGCACCAAGGTCAGGTGAATATACAGGACCTGCTCCCCCCCAAGCTCCACCCCCATCTGCCGGATCGCTTCCAGAAACGGCAGCGATTCAATGTCACCGACGGTGCCACCGATCTCCACCATGGCGACGTCGGCATCATCGGCGGCTGCCTGAATGGAACGCTTGATCTCGTCGGTAATATGTGGGATGACCTGCACGGTGCCACCGAGGTACTCGCCCCGGCGTTCCTTGCGGATCACGTTTTCGTAAATCTGGCCGGTGGTGAAGTTGTTGCGACAGCTCGTTTTGAAATGCACGAACCGCTCATAATGACCGAGGTCCAGATCGGTTTCCGCACCGTCCTCGGTAACGAACACCTCGCCATGCTGAAAGGGGCTCATGGTGCCTGGATCGACGTTGATATAGGGATCGAGCTTGCTCAGGCTGACCTTTAAGTCGCGCGCCTCCAGAATCGCGCCGAGTGAGGCTGCGGCAATTCCCTTGCCGAGCGACGACACGACGCCGCCGGTGATAAAGATATAGCGTGGCATGCTGTTTACAGTGTCCCGATAGCCCCGTTAATCACAAAACCCGTAGCCGACCACCCATACCAGCCGCGCACCGACGAACACCAGCGGTATACGATCGCGTTGCCAAGGTGGAATACCGGCCTCCTGTAATAATGCTTTAAGCGCTCGATGCCGGGCCTGTCCGACGGGCCGACAGCGCTCGCCACCCTGCCGATAACCGACTGTCACCGATTGTGGCTGCGGCCTCGCCGGCAACTGCTTTAAATGCGCCCGCAGCGCCGCGGGCTGCAGCCAGATGCCGGGCGGCTCGACCCACAATGGCGCGCGCAGGTCCCAAGTAAGCCGGCGCTTGGGGTCATGGGCTGATAGCGGCGCCATAGCATACAGATCCCCTTGAAACCGCCGGATTTCGCCCCCCTCCCAGGTAACCCTGGGCTGCCGATCCCGCGCGGCGCCCAGCACTTCCTGGAGCACCGTTTGCAGCCGCATCGCTGACGGCAGCGCCAAGCCTTTCTCGCTTAGCCAGGTCCGGATGGTGTTGCGCTGCTGCGCCCCAGACAGCCGCTGCAGCGCCGCCATACTTAGCGTACCGGGCACGGCGCCGGCCACCCGATCAAGGCTCGCCCGGCCATAACGACGCAACAAGCCCGCCGCTTCGGCCTGATGCTGGCTCGCCCGGGCCAATTGGGTCCGCACGCTCGGCCAGCGGCGTTGCAGCACCGGCAGGACCTCATGCCGCAGGAAGTTACGATCCAAACGGCGATCGGCATTGCTGGGGTCATCCAGCCAAGTCAAGCCCTGCTGCTGGGCCCACGCTGCCAACGCGGCCCGGCTGCAACCAAGCAAGGGGCGCGCCAACCAGCCGCGTCCCAACGGCGCTAGCGGGGCCATGCCCGCCAGGCCGGCCGGCCCTGAGCCGCGCAGTAATTGTAGCAATAAAGTCTCGGCCAAGTCGTCTTGATGCTGGCCCGTCACCAGCACATCACCCGGCCCGATCACCTCCGCCAGAGCGCTGTAGCGGGCTTGACGGGCAGCAGCCTCGGGCGATTCACCCGGCTTAGCTCGCGCCTCGACAGGACAAAGCCGGTAGTCTACCCCCAGTTCTGCGCATCGGTCGGCACAGTGTTCAGCCCACTGATCAGCTTGTGTTTGCAGGCCATGATGGACATGCACGGCCGCCAGCGTGATCGGTGCCAAAGCCGTCCGGTTGTGGACCAGCGCATGCAGCAGTACAGTGGAATCCAGGCCGCCGCTCAGGGCGACCCACAGGCGTCCCCGCAAAGGCAAGGCTTGCAAACAGGTTATTAAATGGGCAGGCTCGAAGCGGGTCGATTGTTTGCAAGCCAATGGTTAGCACCCTGCAAACGCTCTGCACGCGACTGCTGAGTCAACGCCGTGGCCTTTTCGGCTGCGAATGCCACGGCAAGCTTTCTTTCGTGGAAGCGACGGGAATAAGCAGGAACACGGCCGCAGGATACCCGCATCCTGCACCGTAAAGAAGACTCAGGCGCCTGCGGCGACCTCGTTAGCCGAGGGCTGCACCCGCACGTACTTGCGCTTTAACGGGCCTTTGGTTTCGAACACGACCGCGCCGTCTGCCTTGGCGAACAGCGTGAAATCCCGGCCGACACCGACGTTCTCGCCAGCGTGGAAATGGGTGCCGCGCTGACGCACCAAAATATTGCCGGCCTTGACAGCCTCGCCGCCGAAACGCTTCACGCCCAGGCGTTTCGAGATCGAGTCGCGGCCGTTTCGGGTACTGCCACCCGCTTTCTTATGTGCCATGTTGCGTTCTCCTTGAAATTATGCGCTGGTAACTCAGGCGTTGATCCCGGTCACCCGCACCTCGGTATAATACTGGCGATGGCCGGTGCGTTTCTGGTGATGCTTACGCCGGCGGAATTTGATGATTTCGATCTTCTTTCCCCGCCCTTGCTCAGTGACTTCGGCCGTCACTGACCCCGATTCCAACACGGGATTGCCGATCCGCACCTGTTCGCCTTCGCCCAGCATCAAAACTTGATCGAACGTGATTTGCTCACCGGGTTGCGCATCAAGCTTTTCGAGCTTGAGGACATCTCCTTCGCGGACCCGGTATTGTTTCCCACCGGTGGCAATTACGGCATACATGCGTGCCTGACTCCAGTTATATAAAACGCATTAATATACGGCCACGGACCAACCTGGGTCAATAAGTGATAAGCACACTTGCTAAAATACGCGGCGCAAGTGCCTAAGCCCCAGCTTGACAGCCCAAACAGGAACCAACATAATCGCCAATCGACTAATTTGAGGTGAATTGACGATATCAATTCATATCGTAGCACGGTTGCAAGCCGCCAGACCGCGCCTGTGCGTTATACAAGAGATTGCCATCGGTCCTTTTGCAAACGTCGGGCCAAATTCCCTGAATTACCATCATGTCTCGTATGCTATTAGAGCAAATCAAAGGCCTTGTTAAGGATGATATGGAGGCTGTCGACAAGGTCATTCATGCGCGGCTGAGATCGGATGTCGTCCTTATCAACCAGCTCGGCCATTACATAGTTGATGGGGGCGGCAAGCGTATGCGCCCGATTCTGGTGGTGCTGACGGCGCGGGCCTGTGGTTATAACGGCGCAGACATGCTTGATTTGGCTGCCGTCATTGAATTTATCCATACCGCCACGCTGCTGCACGACGATGTCGTGGACGAATCGGATATGCGCCGCGGCCGTGATACCGCCAATGCGGTCTGGGGTAACGAAGCCAGCGTGTTGGTCGGCGATTTCCTGTACTCGCGCGCCTTCGAGATGATGGTCGAGATCGGTCGCATGGATGTCATGCAGGTCATGGCCGAGACCACGCGCCGAATCGCCGAAGGCGAAGTGCTGCAGCTGTTGAATTGCCATGATCCGGATACCACCGAAGCCAGTTATCTGGAAGTCATTCGCTCGAAAACCGCCAAGCTGTTCGAGGCTTCCAGTCGCATCGGCCCCTTGGTCGCCAATGGCTCACCCGACCAGGTTAAGGCCCTTGGCGCTTACGGCATGCATATCGGCACAGCATTTCAGCTCATCGATGATGCCCTTGACTATCGAGGCTCGGCGGAGGAAATCGGCAAGAACATCGGCGACGATCTTGCCGAAGGCAAACCGACACTCCCCCTGATACATGCCATTGCCAACGGCACATCCGAGCAGGTCGAGGCCGTCAGGGGGGCTATTGAGCACGGCGGTCTCGAGCAGATTGACTTGGTGCTCAAAGCGATTGAATCCACCGATGCCATTGCGTATACTGAAGCCATGGCAAAGGCGGAGTCGGAAAGTGCTTTGGCGTGTCTGCAGGTGCTGCCGCCATCGTCCTATAAAGAGTCCTTGCAAGCGCTCGCTCGCTTCGCCGCTGAACGACAGTTCTAAGGCATTCAGCCAGCCAGCATCTATCGGAGTGTAGCTCAGTTTGGTAGAGCACTGCCTTCGGGAGGCAGGGGTCGTAGGTTCGAATCCTATCACTCCGACCAATTATACCCATTACCTAGCTCGCCCTGCGCCACGCACCCGCACCGCTTCTTCCAATTCCAGCGCTTCCAGCGCACTGTCCATCGTCGCGATCTGCTCATCGAGCTCGGGAATCAGTACGTCTTCAAGGGCCCGAGTGCGGCGTTCGGTCTGCACATAGTCATCGTAAAGACGCAGCAAGTTGGCCTGCAGGCTGGCGAGGTCGACCAGATCCGCCAGCAAAGCCTGCCAATGCTGACGGCAGGTTTCCGCTTCCGGTGTCAACGTCGCGACCGTGTCGCTGGGTTGCGCGGGATTGGTTTGCAGGTGAATAGCGGCAAGCCCCACCCCCATCAGGTAATGCTGCTGTTTGTGCAATTCACCGGGATTGGCACTGGCTGGATAACACTGCAAGCCTTCCAGACCATGGCGAGCCAGAGCCTGTTTAAGGGCCTCAAGTGCCGCTTGGTAACGAGCCTGCTGATGCTTGTGGACGGCATAATAGCGTTTCAGCTGTTGAATCATCTCGGCGGCAAGCAAGGTCCGCTTTTCGTCGAGGAAGGCATGGCCTTCCTGCATGACGGTACGCTCGGCCTTGAGGTCCAGCAAGGCGGCCCGGGAGGGGGTAAGATCGTCGGCCATCGGTCACTCCGCAGTCTGCGCAGTGTGCCGTAAGGGCTCGATATGGTTAGCGATTTGCTCATCCGACAAGCGCGCCAATTCGCTGCCGGGGAGCATGGCGAGTAACTGCCAGCCGCGCGCCATACTTTGCTCCAGATCACGCCGGCCAGACTGGGTCAGAAAGTCACGCTCGAACACTTCACCCAGGCGCAAAAAAATCTGGTCGGTCTGCGACAGGCCTTCCTCACCCACCACACTCGCCAGAACCCGCGCCTGTTGCGCCCGGGCATAGGCGGCGTAAAGCTGACGCGCCAGGGCCGGATGATCCGGATCGGTATAACCGGCGCCGGTGCCGTCCTTCATCAGCCGCGACAGGCTAGGTAGCACCTTGATCGGCGGATACACATTTTGCCGATCGAGTTCGCGATCGAGCACGATCTGCCCCTCGGTGATATAGCCGGTCAGATCAGGAATGGGATGGCCGATATCATCGCCGGGCATGGTCAGGATGGGCAGCTGGGTCAGCGTACCAGGTTGCTCGCGCAAGCGGCCCGCGCGTTCATAAAGCGTGGCAAGGTCGGAATACATATAGCCCGGATAGCCCTTACGGCTGGGAATTTCACCCAAACTCGTCGAAACCTCGCGCAATGCCTCGCAGTAATTGGTCAAATCGGTAATGATGACCAGGACATGCTTGCCTTCGGTAAAGGCCAGATATTCGGCGGCGGTCAGGGCAAACCGTGGAGTCAGCAGGCGCTGGGTGGAAGAGTCCGACGCCAGATTCAGGAACAGCGCCGTGCGCTCCAGGGCGCCACTTTCCTCCAGGGTGCGGCGGAAGAACTCGGCGCTGTGATACGGCAGACCGATGCCGACAAAAACGATGGCGAAATCCTCGGCCCCGCCGCTGCGCAAACGGGCGTAGTGGGCGATATCGGCAGCGACCTGATCATGCGGCAAACCGCCGCCCGAAAACAACGGCAGCTTTTGGCCGCGCACCAGGCTGTTCATCAGGTCGATAGCGGCCAGCCCGGTTTCGATGAAATCCCGTGGCGTTTCGCGGGCGGCCGGGTTGATCGGCAGACCGTCGATCGGCAGCCGGGCATGCGCCGCCACCGGTGGGCCGCCATCGGTAACCTCGCCGACCCCGTTAAAAATACGGCCTAAAATCCCCGGCCCGACACCGAATTTCAACGGCTCGCCGGTGAGCTCGACACTGACATGGGCCAGATCCAGGCCGAGCGTGGATTCCAATACCTCGACGGTCATGTGCTGCTCATCCAGGGTCACCACCCGGCCCGTGCGCCGCCGGCCATCGGCGCCCCGCACAATGACGGCCTCGTTCAAACTGACCGCGACACTGCGGCGCAGAAACAACAGTGGGCCATCCAGGCCGGTAGCGGCGCGGTCGAGATACAGCCGGCTGTGTATTGCGGGGGCGTTGGCAGTAGACTGACTCATGCGTTGCGCTCCTCTTCAAGTGCAGCCTGCGCCCCCTCGCTCAAGCCCTGAATCCCCTCCTCCAGCTGCTGCTGCAGCGTATCGAAAGCGCTCAATTGGTCCTCACCGATTTCCTCGCCCATACGCTGCAGCCGGCGATAAATCGGCAATTCAGCGATCGCTTCGGGCTTGACACCGTTTGCCACGGCTGTCATGGCAAGCTCGGTAAAGCGCGTCAGCAATTTCAGCATACGCAGCTGCCGCTGCGGGGAACAGTAGCGATCGGTTGGCGAAAAAGCCGATTGCACCAGAAAGCTCTCATTGACAAGGTTGGCACAAAATAGGCGCATTTGCTGCGGATACGGCAGTGCATCGCGGCCGATGATACGGGCCATGCGTTCAAGCTTGATTTGCTCGCCAAGCAACGTCAGCAATTGCTGGCGCAGCTCCAACCAATCTGCCCCGCCCTGCTCCTGCCACCAACCAGCTAGCAAGCGGGCTTCTTCGGAGTAGGATTGCAGGGGGTTGACGGCCGGATACATACGCGCCTGGGCCCGCTTGGCATCCAGTGCCCAGAAGCAGCGTACATAGCGCTTGGTATGCGTCACCACCGGCTCGGAAAAATCCCCGGACGGCGGACTGACCGCACCCATCAGGGTGACCGAGCCGAGCTCGCCATTCAGGGTTGTCACCACCGCTGCACGCTCATAGAAATCTGCCAACCGGCTGGACAGATAGGCCGGATAACCGCCCTCCCCCGGTAGTTCACCGAGGCGCCCGGATATCTCCCGCAAGGCCTCGGCCCAGCGGCTGGTCGAGTCGGCCATCAAGGCGACATGCAAACCCTGATCGCGGAAGTATTCGGCCACGGTCACGCCCGTGTAAATACTCGCCTCGCGGGCGGCTACCGGCATGTTGGAAGTATTGGCAATGATGACGGTGCGCTCCATGAGCGGACGACCAGTACGGGGATCTTCCAGCTCGGGAAACTCCTCCAGCACACCGGTCAGCTCGTTGCCACGCTCGCCGCAGCCGACATAGACGATAATATCGGCATTACAGAATTTCGCCAGAGTCTCCAATAATACGGTCTTGCCCGTACCGAAACCGCCCGGAATAGCGGCCTTGCCACCTAAAGCGATGGGTAGCAGGGAATCCAGAATGCGCTGCCCCGTGACCAGCGGCGCATGCGTGGGACGCCGTTCCTGGATGGGCCGGGCCAGCCGCACCGGCCAAGCATGCAGACCGGTGATGTCATGGCGTTGGCCGTCAACAGACTCAATTGTGCATAAACGATCGCGCTCATGCGCGCTGCCTTCACGCGCGATCCAGGTGATTTCACCAGCGAGCCCCGGCGGCGTCAGAGCCTGCTGATCGATCACCCCTTGGCCTTGAAAACGCCCCAATACCTGCCCGCCAGTAACCGTGTCGCCCACTCGCAGCGTCGGCGCGAAATGCAGGCGGGTATTGCGCGGGTCTCGCTCCCCTCTGGGAACAAACCCACCTTCCAAACCTCGCAGCGGCCGCAATAGCCCATCGAAAATGCCGCCGAGAATGCCTGGCCCCAAATCGACGGACAACGGCAAGCCCTGCCCTTGAACCGGCGCCCCAGGTGCCAGGCCGGTCGTATCTTCGTAGACCTGCACGGTAATCTGGCCTTCGTCCAGACGAATCACCTCGCCCAGTAAGCCTTCCTTGCCGACCTTGACCGCCTCATACATCGAAAACGCATCATCCGTCTTGGCTCGGAGCAACGGCCCACTGATATAGCTTATGGTTGCTTGCACCATGATCGAGCTCGACCCCTCGCAGTTAGGCTTGCACGGCTTCACTAGCACGCAGGTGGAACAACAGGCGCGCATCCAAAGCCGCCTGATCGGCGAGCAAACCAGCCAGGCTGGTATCTAACACCACCCCATCGGCGTGGATACGCAAACCAGCACCGAGATCGGCATTCGGCATGAATTCCATCGCCGCCGCGCGATCCAGCTGCAGCATCGCCTTGAATTGCAGGCATTCGGTTTCGTCCATACCACTGGCATGCTCAACCAGCCAGCGCGGGGCACGCGGTAACCATTCAAGGGCTTGGCTGGCGGCATGCCGGAGCCAGTGCTGCCGCTGTGCTGGCTGTTGCCAGCGCGCCAACAGCACCTCCCGCAGCCGCTCACGGGCTTTTTGTAACAACACGCCATCACGTCGTTGCGCCTGTTGCCGACGACGCGTCGCCAAATGGGCCTCGGCCTCGGTGTACTGCCGCTGCAGCAATCGCCGCTCCTCGGCGATCGCGGTCTGGGCACGGGCGCGGGCTGACTTGAAGGCCTCGCGCACTAAGGCCTCGGCATGTTGCCGGCCCTGCTCACGAAGTTCGGCACAGTGTTGTGCTTGAGCCGAGCGGACGTAGTCAAGCAGTGCCTCGGCCCGGGCCTGCTGGGATTTGGCGGAAGCGCTCATGGCTTCAATCCGGCGCCACAATATCGCTGCGAATCCCCAAATGGGCACGCACTGTCTCGATAAAATCCGGCGGTGCTTGGCCGTCAACCACCGAGGGCAGGATCGCAACCAATGGCTCGGAGCGACGCAAATCTTGTTTAACGGTTGACATACCGATGGCCTCGGCGGCCGTTGGCGTGATCAAGACAAACTCGTTATCCGCGAGCAAACGCTGATAGAGTTGACCGAGATGGGCTTGACCCTCGTCATGGATCGCAACGCCGGCCAAGCGCAGGCCGGCTGCGGTGACCTCGTCACCGATAAAGGCAGCACGCATGGCTTATACCAGACGATTCAGAATTAAAATCGAGATAATCAAGCCGTAAATGGCAATCCCCTCGGCCAGGCCGACTAGAATCAACATCCGGCCAAACAATTCCGGTTTCTCTGTGACCGCACCGACCGTTGCCGCGCCAACCCGGCCGACGGCCAAACCCGCTCCCAGCGCTGCCAAGCCGGTCGATAAGGCCGCGGCGAATAAGCCACCACTCCAGGTCAAAGGGTCCATGGTCGGGGCCGCGGCGGCGTGGGTAGTCGGTTCCGTTTGGGCCAATACCAGCGGCACCCATAACAGGGTCGCCACCAAGCCGGCCAGCACGCCGGTCATACCCATGATCGCCAGAATAAATCGTTGTTTTGGCTTCACGTCGAACTCCCGCGCAGACTCAATGGAGGAAAAGGAAGGGGTTTGAATACACGGCCTGAACCGCGCAAAAACCGCACAAAAAACTCGAACAGCACCAGCCGGGTGACTTGAATCGACACCACCACGCCTTCCAGGATGATGATAAACAGATTGCCAAACACCATAATCGCCAAGCTCAACCACACTTGATTTGTGTCGTCGGCCATCCCGGCGACTGCACTGGAAAGACCTTCGTGGGCTAGCGCAAAGGCACCGACCCGTACAAATGACAAGGTATTGATCAGGATTTGGAAGGTCAACTCAAGTAGATGGCCTAGGGCAGCCCCAACTGCACCGAGTCCTGACCGGGCATGGACGCCGAGATACAATACCAAACCGCCCAAGGCCAACCACAGCCATTGTATCTGGAATAAGCCGAGTACTAGCCCGATATACAGTAACAGGAATCCCGCTTCGCTGAGCCAGCGGCGACTGCCAGGGTATTGCCAATGCGTTTGCAGACCGTTGATAGCCACCCCCAGTCCCAGTAGAACAAATCCCACCACCATTGGCACTGCCAAAGTCAGCATAGGATGATGCAAGGGCTGCATCCACAATGCCGGCAACACATCGGTACGCGCGAACACGCTGCCGAATAACACCCCGAAGCCCATCCCGGCGGCCCCGGCCACCATCAGCAAACGCGCGAGTTGAAGTTGAAAGCGTCGCTGCAAAGCCCAGCCTGCCAGCAGCAGTACCAGGCCATGGCCGACATCGCCGAACATATAACCGAACAATAAGGGGACAATCAGCGCCAGCAAGGGCGTCGGATCGGCTTCGTTTGGTCCCGGCATGCCGAGCGCTTCGACGAAAACCTGAAAATACCGGGTCAGGCCATGATGA
>CAYFSA010000064.1:0-15576 GCA_964345605.1 uncultured Ectothiorhodospiraceae bacterium | reverse complement strand
TTCTTCGAACTCGGCGGCGATTCCATCCTCAGTATCCAGATCGTCGCCCGGGCCCAGCAGGCAGGGCTTAGCTTCTCACCACGCGATCTATTCCAATACCCAACCATCGCAGAGCTGGCATGGGTCGCCCAACCGCTGCAGGCGGCCCGGGACGAGCAGGGAGCGGTACAGGGCGAGGCGCCCCTGACCGCCATTCAGCGCTGGTTTTTCGCCAACCAGGGTTGGCAGCCTCATTTTAATCAGGCTGTTTTATTAACCCCCACCCGCCCCCTGGATAGCCGGCTCCTCCAACAGGTCTTAGAGGCCATTTGCCGGCATCATGATATACTCCGCGCCTCGTATCAGCAGCAGGAGGGGATGATCAGCCAGACGATTGCTGCGCCTGAGACCCAGCCGTGTCCGCTGCAGGTGATCGATCTGTGGGCCTGCGAGCAGCCCTGGGAAACCCTGGAAGAGCGCTTGAATGAACTGCAGGCCAGCCTTGACCTCAGTCAGGGTCCGCTGCAGCAGCTCGCCTGGATTCAGCTCCCCGCCGGCGAACAGCGGCTTGCCTGGATCGTGCATCATTTGCTGATCGATGGCGTGTCCTGGCGAATCCTCCTGGACGATCTCGAGCTTGCCTATCGCCAGGCGGAGCAGGGCCAGGCCATCGCGCTGCCGGCCAAAACGACCTCCTACCAGCATTGGGCCGAGCAAATTGCCGCCTACGCCAAGACACCGGCCTGTCTGGCTGAGCTGGACTATTGGACGGCAGTCGCTCAGCAGCCGCGACAACGTATCCCGTATGACTATGACTTTGACACTGCCGTTAACGGCTTGCGCGAAGGCGATAGCCGCCAGGTCACCCTGCAGTGCTCTCCCGAGATGACGCGGGCCTTGTTGACCGAAGTGCCAGCCGCCTATCGAACCGAAATCGATGATGTGCTTTTAACGGGTCTGATGATCGCCCTGCATCGTTGTTTCAATGTCGCGACTGCCGCGATTACCTTAGAAGGCCACGGTCGCGAACCGCTCCTGGCCGATATCGACTTGAGCCGGACCGTCGGCTGGTTTACGACAGTTTACCCTGTTATTTTAACCTTAGCGACGCAGCGCAGCCTTGATTATCAACTGCGCGCCATCAAACAAACCCTGCGGGAGATCCCCAACAAAGGGATCGGCCTGGGGCTGCTGGCCTATCTCAGTGAGGCCCCGGCAGCCAACGAGCTGGCGGGGTCGCTGAATTCCCAGATTGCCTTCAATTACCTTGGACAATTCACCCATGAAGGTCGACCCAGCTTGTTCGAGTTTGCCCCCGAACCGAACGGCCAAGCCGTCGCCGACGAGGTCGCAACGCCCCATGACCTCGAAATCCAGGCTCTGGTAACCGGTGAGCAACTGTCTGTGGCCATCACTTTTAACCCACAGCATTACCAGGAGCAGACCATCGAGACATTAAGCGAGCACTATCAACAAGCATTAGCAGATATTATTGCCCTGTGTCAGGATAGCGAGGGCAACCTGACACCGAGCGACATTGATTATGATGGCATGAATATCGATGAATTGGATGCCATTTTGGACTCGCTGGGTAATTGATCATGCAAGGTTTATTACCCTCGCGGGAGACGCTGCCAGCCAACTGAGGTAACTCATGAAATTTCAACACAGCCTGTATTTATTATTGATCGTTTCCGTATTGCTCATAACGAGCGGTTGCGGCGATGATGACCAGGATGGCTCTGCCGAATTCAACATCCAATATAAAGCACAACCTTTAAGTAATTTCGATACTGTCGAATTCGATGAATTAGCAACGACCGACAAAACCATTCAGTTCAGACCCATATTGCAAATCGACATGGCAGATCAGGGCCAGCCCGCGGAACTTTATATGGTGGCCCATGATCCGGCCAGCGGTGCCTGGCAGGCCAGAACAGCGGGGGGCTGGGAAAGCTACGCTGGGGCCGTACCCACCTTTCAGACCGTCGAGGCGCTCGCCGCCGAGCTCGATTTCAACCTCTCGTCGGTCCCGTTTACGGCGGCTCAGGTCGAGATTTATTACGGCTACCGGCTAACGCAAAATGCCGCCGCGGGGTATCGCGGTAAGGGCCTGCGGGTGACTGTCTCGACAACCGCGCAGGCCATGCAGGCCAAACTCGCCACCCGACATGCCGAAGAAGATTGGATTCCCGGTTTTCTGATGGGGGTCTGGATACCCGATGAAGGGGCTTGGTTTGGCGCTACCGGCCTGGCCGATATCGAAACGCAACAGCCTATGCGAGAAATGATCGATGCCCCTTACCGGATTGGCAGCCAAACTAAAACCTTCACGGCCATGCTGATCTTACAGCTCATCGATGAAGGCTATTTCTCGCTCGATGACACGCTGATGGATTTACTCGGGCCAGAGCGCGCCAGTTTAGTGGACAATGCCGAACGCATTACCGTTCGGCACTTGCTGAGTCATCGAACCGGCATTTGCAATTACATCCTGACCGACACTTTTCGGAACTCCCAACAGAACAACGACACGACCTATTGGCCACCCGAAACATTAGTCCTACTTGCCGAATCCGCAGCTTGTGAAGCCGCAGAAGGCGTCCCATCACTCTTTGGCGAGCCCAGTTACTCCAACACCAATTACATCCTGCTCGCTCTGATCGCCGAGGCAGCCACCGGCAATGACTGGGAAGATGCCATCGAAACCCGCTTTTTCGAGCCTTTGGGGATGACCAATTCCTATGTGCCCAGAGATGGTGACGGCGAATTGCCGGAGGGCGCTATCGTGCCTTATTGGAACCCGACTCAATGGGGTGGCGACAACACGCTCGTTCGGGTAGGCTATCTTAAGCCCTCGCGCCCCTGGGCAGCCGGCAATATCATCTCGACAGTACGCGATATGATGACTTGGTTCGCTGCCGTTACTTCGGGCGAGCTGCTAGACAACGAGGAACTGATCGATGCCCAGCGGGATTGGTTTGAATTCACTGGAACCTCGAAAGTAGGCTTAGGCATATTCCACGAGACCGTGCCCAACACCATTGAGCACAAAGGGGGAATCCCCGGCTTTACCATGACCTCTTCCTATCAAATTGACACGGGAGCGCTCATGATCGGGGTAACCAATACGGATACCGGGCACCTGCGGGTTCCCCGGGAAATCTTTTACGAGACGTTTGCCGGAACCTCACAGGCCTCGCCTTAAATCAAGCATGCTAACGCGCTCCCTGTGCGGCTTCTCAGGCAGTGACCGTGCGGGGAACCGTTATCAGCCCCACTTTCTGGCAACGCTGACAAGCATGATTGCGACCTTGGAGATATCGCTATGCCGACAAGCGAAACATCCCGTCTTCACCATGCCAGGACCATTGTCCAAGATGCGTTGCTGAACACCATCTGGGTTGCTGCCGTACCCTTTCCGTTGCTCGACACGCTGTTTATCGGCGCAGTGCAGCTGAACATGATTGACAAGCTCTGCTACCACTATGGTGTGCCGTTCTCGCGCAAAAGCGGCCGCGCCCTGATCAGCAGTATCATCGCCGGCGGCTTCGCGGGTTTGGGACGGCTCAAGTTTTCCAGCATGAAGGTAGTCTCCCCCGCCGGCAACCTTATGGGTGCGGCGGGCCTGATTACATTGTCCTGTGCGACCACTTATACGATCGGGCATCTGTTTATCACCCATCTGGAAAATCAGGGCCACCTCGAGGACTTTGATGCCAGTCAGTATCGCGAACAGTTCCAGCAGCTTATGAAAGAAGGATTAGCTAATGCCCGCGAGATAGCAAAAGCCTAAATCCAGACGACCCTGTTAGCCTATTCCCTATCTACTCATGATTAACAAGCAAAACATAAAAAACATTTACAATCTGACGCCGCTGCAGGAAGGCATGCTTTTTCACAGTCTGCATGACCCGACGAGCGGCGCCTATTTCGAGCAAACCCGGCTGCACATTGTTGGTCCGCTAGATTGCAGCCGGTTTCGTCAGGCCTGGCAAGAGGTCGTGGCGCGCCATGATATTTTACGGACCTTATTCGCTTATAAGGACGTGCCGGAGCCCCTGCAGATTGTCCTGAAACAACGCCCCCCGCAATGGCAATACATTGATTTACAGCATCTGGATGCAGCCGCCCAGGACACTGCCTGTAACGACTATGCGTTGGCCGATCGCCGACGCGGCTTTAGCCTCGACCAGGACGTGCTGATCCGGTTAGCGGTTTTTCAGCGAGGTCCGGCTTCATTTGAAGTGATCTGGAGCTTTCATCATATTCTGCTAGATGGCTGGAGCTCCAGTGTGCTGCAGCAGGAGGTTCTGCAGATTTACCAAGCCCTGGATCAGGGAAGGGCTGCCCAGTTGCCGCCGCCCATTCCCTTCAGCCGCTACATCAAATGGCTCAAACAACAGGATCATGAGACCGGCCTGGCCTATTGGCAGGACTATCTGTCAGGCTACCGGCAGCTGGCCTCTTGGTCTGGCAAGCAGAGCCGGGCCGAGCAATATCGCCCCGGTCAATGGCAAACCCACTTCTCTGCCGAGCAGACCCAGGCCTTACAGACCCTAGCACAGACCTCGCAGGTGACCCTGAACACCCTCATGCAAGCCTTGTGGGGCATCAGTCTCTGCCAGGCCACCGGCCAAACCGATGTCGTTTTCGGGGCCACCGTGGCCGGCCGGCCGGCGGCGATCGAGCAGGTCGAGCAGATCGTCGGGCTGTTCATCAATGCCGTCCCCGTGCGGGTAAACGCCAGCCAGGCCGGGCATTTCCCGGATTTGCTGCAGCACCTGCAGCAAGCCGCCAATGCCGGTCAGGATTTTCATTATCTGCCCTTACCCGATATTCAGGCTCTGACCCCGCTGAAAAATCGCTTGTTCGATCATATTCTCGTATTCGAGAATTATCCGCTGAGCGAAGCGGTGCACACGGAGGCCGATTCCCCGCTCAGGGTTGACCGGGTCGAGCACGATGACCACAGCAGCTACGACTTAACCGTACAGATGATACCCGGCGAGTCACTCGAACTGCTGTACCTTTACAATCAGTGCATCTACTCCCAGGCAGACATCGCAGCAATCCATGCGCGGTTGGCAGCTAATTGTCGGCAGATTAGCCACGAGCATGAACTCGATTTGACCCAGTTTTTGCCGGCTGTCGCCGCGGCCGACACGTCCGCGGCAGCGGCGGCACCGCTCAGCGTCGCGCTCGCCGCGACTTTTACCGTCGAGCCCGTCCTGCCTTATCTGCGTTGGTGGTTCCAGGCCTTTGGTCTCGCCATCGAGCCGCACACGGCCCCTTATAATCAGATATTTCAGCAACTGCTGGATGAACGGAGTCTGATTGCCACCAATCCGGGACCGTGCCTGCTGCTTATGCGCCTGGAAGACTGGCTGCGCGAGCGGCGCACAGAGGATACTGAGGCCGCCAAGGCCCATTTATCGCGCAGCAGTACCGAATTATTACAGCTTTTAACCCAAGCCCCCCCGTCCCAGCCCTGCTGGATTGGAATACTCCCGGTCGCCCGCCCGCAGCCGCATCTCCCGCCCGCCATTGTTAGGCATATCGAAACATTGCAGCGTCACCTGCGAGAACGTTTAAGCGACCAGCCTAATATTCACTTACTCGAGCTCGAACGGCTTGAGCAGCGGTACGCTATCCACGAGCGCCATGACACTCACCAGGATTACATCGGCCATATCCCCTTTACTGAACCTTATTTGGCTGCCCTCGGGACGCATCTGGCCCGGCAGCTCATCGCTGGCCGCACCCCCCCTTTCAAGCTAATTGCCGTGGACTGCGACAATACCTTATGGGCGGGCATCTGCGGCGAGGATGGCCCAACTGAGGTCCATATCGGGCCAGGTCACCGCCATTTGCAACAGCAGCTCATTGCCAAGCAGGCGCAAGGCTTCCTGCTGGCATTATGCAGCAAAAACAATGCAGCCGACGTCTGGGCCGTATTCGACCAGCATCCCGAGATGCTGTTAGCGCGCGACCATCTGGTGGCTTGGCGCATTAACTGGGCTCCCAAATCCCAAAACTTGCGGGAGCTCGCTGCCACCCTCGATATCGGTAGTAACAGTCTGCTGTTTTTGGATGACTCGGCCGTGGAAATTAGCGAAGTCATGAGCCACGCCCCGGAGGTGCTGGCCGTGCAGATTCCGCCGGAGCCGGCGGCATTTCCGGATTTTCTCGAGCATCTGTGGGCCCTGGACAAGCTGACGGTAACCGTGGAAGACCGGCAGCGGACGGCCCTGTACCAAGCCGCCCAGCAACGCGCCGCCAGCGAGCAGCAGGCGCCCTCTCTGGCCGAGTTTCTGGCCGGGCTCGCGCTGGACATCAGCGTGACCCCCATGGCCACCGCCGATTTAGCGCGCGCGGCCCAGCTGACCCAGCGCACCAATCAATTCAATCTCAGCACCAAACGCCGCAGCGAGGCCGAACTTGAACAGCTCCAGGCGAGCCCAGGCGTAGGCGTATGGACAGTCCGGGTCAGCGATCGCTTTGGCGACTACGGATTGGTGGGACTGATCATCACCGAGGTCACCGCAAATGGCCTGAACTTGGATACCCTGTTGCTGAGCTGCCGGGTATTGGGTCGCCAGGTAGAAGACTGCCTGCTGCATGGCCTGGGACAATATGCGCATCAACAACAACTTTCGCTGTTGTTGGCGGAGTACCGAGCCACTGCCAAGAACGCTCCGGCCCTCGACTTCCTGCAGCGCAGCGGCTGGCAAGCGGCCAACGCCACTGCGGCCGGCGGCCTGTATCGCTTCCCCGTCAGCCCGTTACCGGAGCTGCCCACCAGCGTGCAGTTCACTTGGCGGGAAGAGGCGGCCCCTACTGCGGCATCGGCTGAACAGCCCGCAGAACAGCCGGGCAATGCCCCTCGGCAAGCTCCCTCCCGACAACCGATCACGCCGCCTTCGGTGACATCGGCAGACGTCGCTGCCACCCGGCAAACCGATTGGCCCATTACGCTGGTCAACGAAGCGGCCCTGCTCCACCGGGCGTATTACTGGCCCTTGCAATATCATCGGGCGGCTGACCTGGTGACACTCGCTTTACCCGAGCCGGGCGTCACCGTCAAGCAACGCCCGTATCGCCCTCCGGTCACGGCCACGGAGCAGCGCTTGGCAGCAATTTGGCAGGAACTGCTCGGGGTGGAGCAGGTCGGCTTGTACGATGATTTCCATGATCTCGGGGGGCATAGTCTGAAAGCAACCCGGCTGATCGCCCGCATCCAACGGGCCTTTGGCGTCGAACTCGGACTCGCCGAGATTTTCACCGCGCCCACCCTGACTGAGCTCGCAAAGATCATTGACACCCATGGCGCTGATTCAGCCGCCGAACATCGGCCAACGGCCATTGGGACCCTTGCCGCACAATCCCATTATGCCCTGTCACATGCCCAGCGCCGCCTGTGGGTATTGCAGGCGCTGGAACCTGCATCGGTCGCCTATAACACCCCTGCTTATCTGGCCTTGAGCGGCCCTTTCGAGAGCGCCGCCTTCAACCGCGCCTTGGCCGACCTCTGGCGACGGCATGAAGCCTTGCGCACCTATTTCATAACGCACCAGGGTGAACCGCGGCAGTGCATTTTGCCGGCGGACAGCCCGGCACCGACCGGCGAGCTGATCGACCTGAGCCATCTAGTATGGCCGGCAGCCGAGAGCGAAGCCCGTCACCAGGCCGAGCAGGATGCGCGCACTCCCTTCGAGCTGGCCGCGGGCCCGCTGATCCGGGTCCGGCTGTTTCGGCTTGCCGCCGAAGAGCACCGGTTGTTGCTCAATCTCCATCATATCTGCTGCGACGGCTGGTCCATTGGCCTGCTGGAACGCGAACTGCTGACCTTGTATGCCGGCTATTGTCGCGGCCAGCCAGTCGAGTTACCCCAGCTGCCGCTGCAATACAAAGACTTTGCCGCCTGGCAAAATGCCCGCCTGGCCGGTGAGGTCGGCAATGAGCAGCGCCAATATTGGCTGACCAAGCTCGGCGGCGAATTAACGCCGCTGGCCCTGCCAACCGATTTTCCCCGGCCGTCGATACGGGGCCTCAATGGGCGCGGCCATCCCTGCCATTTCCCCGCCGAGCACATCGCCGTCTTCGAGCAATTCTGCAGCACTCAAAAGGCCACACTGTTCATGGGATTGTTGGCCTGCCTGAAGGTGTTACTCCATCACTATACCGGCCAAACCGACCTGATTGTCGGCACACCGGTGGCAGGGCGTGAGCATCCTGATCTGCATGATCAGGTCGGCTTGTATATCAATACCCTGGCCCTGCGGAACTCAGTCGATCCAGGCCAAGGTTTTGCCGTGCTATTGGCGCAGGTTCGCGAGACCACTTTGCAGGGGCATGCCCACCAGACATATCCCTTCGATGCCTTGGTTGACGAGCTGCAGCCGCAGCGTGATACCAGTCGCTCGCCTTTGTTCGATGTCATGCTGGCGCTGCAGGAGGCCGATACCCCAGCCTTGGACCCTGTGCCCGAGCTGCGGGTCAGCGCCGAGGAGTTAGACGTTGGCAGTGCCCGCTTTGACCTGAGCTTTAACCTGGCCCGCACAGCGGATGGGTTGGTCGGCAGCATCGCCTACGACACCGATCTGTTTAGCGCCGCCCGCATTGAACGCCTGGCAGACCATCTCGGCATGTTGCTGACCCGTATCCCGCAAGCTCGGCAGCGTCCCATCGGCCGCTTGGCCCTGCTGCCGCCGGCCGAATACCGCCAAGTCACACAAACCTTTCAGGGCCTTGCTCTCGCCCCACCGGCGCCCGACAACCTGGTTGCCCGGTTTGCCGAGCAGGCGGCCCGCACCCCCGATGCCATTGCCGTCCATGATCCGGCAGCCGGAGAATGGACCTATGCCGAGCTCGACGCCCAATCCGGGCGACTCGCCCAGCATTTGACAGCACAATATCCGATTCAGGCGGATAGCCGGATCGCCTTATGCGCTGAGCGCGGCGCGGCCCTGCTAGTGGGACTGCTTGGGATTTTGAAAAGTGGCGCCGCCTATGCCGAGCTCGACGCCCAATCCGGGCGACTCGCCCAGCATTTGACAGCACAATATCCGATTCAGGCGGATAGCCGAATCGCCTTATGCGCTGAGCGCGGCGCGGCCCTGCTGGTGGGACTGCTTGGGATTTTGAAAAGTGGCGCCGCCTATGTGCCCATCGACCCCAGCGCACCCGCCGCCCGGCGCGAGCATATCGTGACCGCAAGCGGCAGCCTGACCGTGCTCGAGCCAGCACACATCGCCAACCTCGCCGCCCAGACCCCCGCTGTGGCGAGCCCGCCCCAGGCCATCCAGGGAAACCAGCTGGCTTATGTCATCTATACCTCGGGCAGCACGGGCTCCCCCAAGGGGGTTATGGTCGAGCACCGCAGCTTCATCAATATGATCGACGCGCAGATCGAAGCATTCGATATCACAGGCTCGGAGCGCGTGCTGCTATTCGCTTCCCCCGCCTTCGATGCCTCCCTGTCCGAGATCTTCATGGGCCTATTGAGCGGTGCCTGCCTGGTGCCGGTATCCCAGGCCACCATCGAGGATACCGCCGCTTTTCGGGCGTTTCTCGCAAACCAGGGCGTCACGGTCGCCACCCTGCCGCCGGTGTATCTTGGTGCCCTCGGACAACAACCCCTGCCCAGCCTTAGAACCCTGATTACCGCCGGCGACACAGTGGACCCCGGTGACGCCCTGGCGCATGCCGCCTATGTAAACTTTTTTAATGCCTATGGTCCCACCGAAGTTTCAGTATGCACCAGCCTGCAGCGCGTTCGGCCGGATCCGTGCGCCTATCCGCTGGGGATTCCTATTGGCGGGCCTTTACCGAATCTGCGCGTCGTCATTCTTAACCCGGCAGGCCAGCCCGTTCCCATCGGCATTCCCGGGGAAATCGGGGTAGCGGGAATGGGTCTGGCCCGCGGCTATCTCGATCAGCCCGAACTCACCCGGCAAGCCTTTACCGAGGCCCCCGAGATGCCGGGTGGGCGATTGTACCGCACGGGCGATCTGGGCCGCTGGCGGGAAGACGGGGCGATTGACTACCTCGGCCGCCGCGACGATCAGGTCAAGATCCGCGGCCATCGCGTCGAGCCGGAAGAAATCGCGAGCCAGTTACGCCAACATCCGGCAGTCGCGGAAGCGGCCGTAGTGGCCTACGAGCACGCCAACAGCCAGACCCTCGCCGCCTTTTTTGTAGCCCTGCCCGCCACTGGTGTGAGTAACGAGGCCCTGCAGCATTATCTGAGCGAACACCTGCCCGCTTTCATGCTGCCGGCGGTGGTCATGGAGCTAAACGAGCTGCCACGCACCATGAATGCGAAATTGGACCGCCAGCGGCTCGCAGAATGGGCCAGGCAGCGGACCGCTGCCACTGAAGCGGCAAACGGCAATGCCCCCCGCTCCGCCACCGAACAGCTCGTAGCCGAAGCCTGGCAGGCTGTCCTCGGCCGTCCTGCGCCATCTGTCCAGGCAGATTTTTTTGCCCTCGGGGGCGACTCGATTCAAGCCATCCAGATTATCAGCCGCCTGCGCGAACAAGGCGTAAATGCCGAGGTCAAGGATTTGTTAACCCAGCGCACGATTGCCGGGTTAGCTTCCCGGGTCAGCTCCCTTCCGCCAACCCAAGTGCCAGCCCCGACTGCACCGCTTGCCGAAGCAGCCCCATTAACGCCTATCCAAGAATGGTTTTTTTGGGAATATCCGCGAGCCCACCAGCATTTTAATCAAGCCGGATGGTTTTACGCGGCTGCCGGCATTGATCAAGATGCGCTGGCGGCAGCACTGCGGGCCGTCTGGAACCACCATGACGCCCTGCGCATGGCCTTTCGTCGGTTTACCGAGGGAGGCGAGATACAGCAAATCAGCCGCACCAGTGACGCCACGCAGGCATTAAAGCTTTTACATATCAGCGATTTATGCGATTTAATGCCCGAGCAGGCAGCCCCTGTTCGGCAGCAGCGGGTTTGCGCGGCGCAGGCCAATCTAGATCTAGCCCATGATCCACTGCTCAACGCGTATTTGTTTAGGCAAAGCAACGGCGATTACCTGTTTCTGTTTGTGCATCATTTAGTCATGGACGGCGTTTCCTGGCGCATCCTGCTGACCGATCTCGAGCAGGCTTATGAACAAAGCCTAGCCGGCCAGGCTATTGAGCTGCCCGCCAAAACAACCGCCTTTGTCCACTGGGCAAAAGCCCTTCGCGATTACAGTCAAACCGCCGTACTGCGGGCCGAACAACCCCACTGGCACACCCTGCTGGCCGACCGTCCGATTGCCGGCTGGCCAGCAGAACCGGCCGGAGTCCCGGATAACACGCAGCGGCAATTGGATATTGCCGAATTTCAGCTTGACTATACCGGGACCAGCCGCCTCCTGACCGATAAGGCCCCCCAGCACCAGGTCACCTTGGAAGCCATTTTGCTGGCCGCCTTAGCCAACACCCTATACCAATGGCATGGTCAATTTAAGACTTTGATCATGCTGGAAGGCCACGGTCGCGAACCGATCCATCAACCAGTCGATATCAATCGCACCATCGGCTGGTTTACCGCACATTTTCCTTTTGTACTGGAAACCTCGCCCGCCGCCGACCTCACCAGCAACAGCCAACAGGTTCAGCAACGCCTGAATCGCCTCCCCAGCCGTATTGGCTGGGCAGTGCTCAAGCACCTGACGCCGGCCGAATGGCGCGACCCTGAGCTATTTGCTCAAAAACCCGCTGTTAATTTTAATTATTTAGGGCAATTCAACCGCTCGGGCAGGCAGCATCCGGCGCGTTTTCAGGCCTTGCCAGCAGAACCTCCCTGCGCCACCCATGCAACAGCGGAAATCCTTTATTGTTTCGATATCAATGCGATTGTACTCGATGGTTGCTTGAGTATCTCGTTAACTTACAACCGACTGCGTTATTCGCAAGCAACTATTGAGACGATTATGATGCGTTACAGGACGGCATTACAGCAACTGGCTCATGGTCATTAATCCTAACACGTGCTCCTATACGATGGGCACGACCCAATTAACGCTCAATTCCAATACAGTGCCAACCGGATTGGAGTAATGATGTTTAAAGAACATACCATGCCGCCAAAAACCAACTATTATAAACCGAATCGAGACGATGCTTTCTCTATCTATGATATTTGGGAGAACGGCGGCAATCGCGGCGATTCGGTGACTCCTTCGACATGGAGCTCGAGCTATCAGCACATGATGACCATGACCTTGCTGCGCTACGCCCAGTATAGCCCCAATCCGCGCCTTCTCAGTCTTGGCTGCGGCAACGCTAAAATCGAAAGCTTCCTCATCAAGCGAGGCATAGATGTCTTCGGAGTAGACATAAACAGTGAAGCGGTTGCTTACGCAAAGCAAAAATGCGTACCCGCGCAAACCATCGATTTTTATCAATTCGAGCCTCCGGACAGCCAAAAATACGGGCTCATTTATGCCGATGGTTTTTTTGGTCATTTATATGACGATAATAAAGATGTTCTCCCCATCTACCGGCGCATCATCGAAAAATTTTGCGCACCGGCCGCGTTCATTATCGTCTCCAACGATGCGCCCCGGCAATCCGGCGGACACTGCGAGCCGCATCCGATGGTATCCAATTTTTTCTTTCTGGCCCCTGAATATCTTGCCCGAACGGCTGAAGTAGCTGGCCTGACCAATATCGAAATCAATTATTTTTATTATTCGCGCCCCGTTTCCGGCCGCTGTCCGCGCGCGATTGTCATCAGTCAGTTTAATTCAGCCTCCTGAGCCAAGGCCATTGTATGCCCTTATCCAAGGCGTTCGAGCGTCGCCTGCTGCCCCAATTACCTGAAATAGTCCGGCAATTCGGCACTCCTTTCCATCTCTATGACGAGACAGGAATTCGCCGGACCTGCCAGGAATTTCAGCAAGCCTTTGCAGGCGAGGCCTTCCGGCAATATTTTGCCGTCAAAGCACTGCCTAATCCATGGATTATGGCGATTCTGCGGGAGGAAGGCATGGGCTTTGACTGCGCGTCCGTGCCGGAGCTTGAATTGGCTCAATGGGCCGGCGCCGCCGGCGAAGCCCTGTTTTTTACTTCCAACAATACCCAGCTGCATGAATTTGCCCGGGCACAGGCCCTCAATGCGATCATCAATCTTGACGACAGCAGTTTCGTCGACCAGCTTTCACCTTTTCCGGCGCTGGCCTGCTTTCGAGTGAGCAACGATCTTATCGACCGGCAATGCGGTCTCATGGGCTCGGCCCAGACCAGTAAATTTGGGCTGCCTGAAGCCTCTCTGGAGGCAGCTTACGCGGCCGCCAGAGCAGCTGGGGCAACCCGTTTTGGACTGCATGCCATGCTGTGTTCGAACGAATTGAACGCAAACCGTGCTATCGAGTTAGCCGAGCAGATTTTCGCCCGGGCCGCCAAATTATGCACAGCACTGGCTATCCCGCTAGAATTCATTAATATCGGCGGCGGAATTGGCATCCCCTATCGCCCAGAGGAATCAGCATTTGATTTCCCCGCTTTCGCAGCAGGGGTATTGAGCCGCAAGCGTCGTTATTTCAACGGCCCACAAATACCATCGCTTTATACTGAATGCGGCCGTTATGTCACCGGCCCTCATGGCGTGTTAGTGACCAGGGTAACGAACGTTATGCACAAGAGACGAAATATTATCGGTGTCAATGCGAGCATGTCGGCCCTGATGCGACCGGCCATGTATGCCGATGCCTATCACCACATCACCCTGCCCTTTACCGAACCCAGCGAGCAAATCACTGCCGATGTAGTCGGCTCGCTGTGCGAAAATATCGACAAGTTTGCTATTTTGCGGCGTTTACCCAAACCGGCGCCGGGCGATATTTTGCTGATTCATGACACCGGCGCGCACGGTGCCGCAATGGGGTTTAACTACAATGGCCGCCTGCGCCCCCAGGAATTGTTATTACGCCAAACCGGCGACGTCGTGCTGATCCGCCGGGCCGAACAATGCCAGGACTATTTTGCCACCCTGCCGACCCAGCTGCCGGAATCCCCTTTGACGCTTAACTAACAGGAATTGACTGCCATGTTATCAATCACGGTTGCACTCAAGCTCGTTGTATTGCTCATATGCCTGGCGATGCCCTCGCTGACCATGGCCAAGCCCCCGGAACTCACCCGACAAATCGCAGACCGTGTAACGGCAGCCCGGAACCAGGCCCCCTATCCCAGCCTTGCCGTGTCCGTACAGCGGGGCGATGAAACCCTCTATCATGCCGCCCAGGGCTATGCCGATTTGGAGCATCAAGTCACGGCAACACCCAATACGGTTTATCAAATTGGGTCATTAACCAAATCCTTTACGGCTTTGCTGATGATACGATTAGCGGAGGTCGGCAAAATTGACCTAGATGCTCCGGTCAACAAATATCTGCCAGATTACCAAGGGCCGGCAGCCACTGCCCCGGTGCGTTATCTCATGAACCATACGGCTGGGCTGGTTGATTATCTGCATTTGCCCAATTTCCCTAAAGATCCCCGCCAGGCCGCCACCCGCCAGCAAATGCGCGAACTAATCACCTCGACCGACCGGCTGTTCCCCCCGGGCACCGCTTACAGTTATTCCAATTCCGGCACCTATCTGCTCGGCCTGATCGCCGAAGCGGTCACCAGCAAACCCTATCACGCCGCATTAGCCGCGCACGTGCTGGAACCGCTCGGCCTCAACCATACGTATTTCGCCGCGTGGCAGCCAGTCATCGAAGGCCGCGCCGAAGGCTATGCCGTCACGCAGGAAGGCTATGTCAACGCCCCCCAGCCGGACCCGCTGATTCCCTTTGCCGCTGGCGCCCTCATGTCGACCCTGAACGACATGCGGCATTATCTCGATCAGGTTCATCGTCGCCAGACATTCGGCAAAGACACTCAGCAACTGCTTTATCACCAGGCCAAGCTTCGCGATGGCACGCGGGTGGATTATGCCCTGGGCGGGATCATTATTCGCGATTGGGAAGGCCACCGCAAAATCAGTCACGCCGGCGATATTGATGGTTTCTCAGCCTATATGGCTTATTATCCACAAAGCTCGCTCATGATTGCGGTTCTAGCCAATACCAGCCAGGTAAGCCCTACCCCTGTGGCACTCGAACAGCAAATCGCCCGGCTCGTGCTCGGCATTCCGGCACCAAAACCCTCCGGCAAGCGCCTGCAAAACAAGGAAATCAAACAACTAACGGGAACTTATCGCCAAGGGTATATGCACATGGGCATCGCGCAGCTCGAAATCGTTCCAGCCAACGGCGGCATCGCGGTTCGTATCGGTGGTCAAGCCGCTGAAGAACCCGCTGTTCCGCTTTTCCATATCGAAAATCGCCGCTTTATTGCCGCACATGATACCACGATGACCTTTTACTTCTCGCCTCAGCAAGGTCAGGCTAGCACGCTGACAATTGATTGGCAGGCTGATGCCATACCATTTCATCGGTTCAGCCAGGATAGTGCCTTAAATTCTTTCCAGAATTATTAAGTCACCATTGGGCACTCCCTTCACACCCTGAATCTGCAAGTTGATGGCCGAGCAGATCGTTGCGCAGGGCGGCGACTACGTCTTGGCGGTCAAGGGTAACC
>CAYFSA010000063.1:0-15938 GCA_964345605.1 uncultured Ectothiorhodospiraceae bacterium | reverse complement strand
ATGCCCGGCAAGCAGGCGGCCCTGTCCGAGGACTGCTGGCCAGACCGGCTGATCGCGGATCTGCCCAATCTGTATTTGTATGCCTCCAACAATCCCTCCGAGGGCACCATTGCCAAGCGGCGGGCGGCGGCGACTCTGATCAGTTATCTCACCCCGCCGATCGCCAATGCCGGGCTTTACAAAGGGCTGGCCGAGCTCAAGGCGAGTATCGACCGCTGGCGCACCATGCCGCCCGACGATGCCCGCGGCGAGCGCGAAGAGCTGATCGAGTTGATTCAGGCGCAGGCCGCCGAGGTCGACATGGCGGCCACCGAGCCGGCCTGGACCCTGGCAGAGGCTCAGGACGAGATCGAGAAATTGCAGCGCGCCGTCCATGAACTCGAAGAGACCCTGATCCCCTATGGCCTGCATGTGGTCGGCGAGCCGCCGACGGGCGCGGAGCGCGTCGACATGCTGCTGGCCGTGGCCGAGGCGAGCTACGAGCGTAAGCCGCCGCAAGCCGCTGTCGAGGCGCTGGTTGCCGGGCAGTCTGTGGCCGAAGCGGTGGCGGCCGCCGGGATCGACGACCCTGATGAAACCGAGCAGGCGATGTATCAGGAGCTGGCCGAATCGGCGCGGCTGCTGGGCGAGGACAACGAAACTCAGGCGATCCTGCGGGCTCTGGACGGGCGTTATGTGCGGCCGGCCCCGGGTGGCGATCTGCTGCGCACTCCGGCGATCCTGCCGACCGGGCGTAATTTGCATGGCTTCGACCCGTTCCGCCTGCCCAGCAAGTTTGCCGTCAAGGACGGGGCGCGGCAGGCCGAGCGCCTGATCAGTACCTATACCGACGAGGGCTATCCGATCCCCGAGTCCATCGCTATCGTGCTCTGGGGCACGGATAACCTCAAGACCGAGGGCGGGCCAATCGGCCAGGCCCTGGCCCTGATGGGGGCGCAACCGCATTTGGATAGCTTCGGCCGGCTGTCCGGCGCGGAGTTGATCCCGCTAGAGGAACTCGGCCGGCCGCGCATCGATGTGGTCATGACCCTGTCCGGGATTTTCCGCGACCTGCTACCCCTGCAAACCCGCATGCTGGCCGAGGCGGCTTACCTGGCGGCAACGGCGGATGAACCGGCAGAGCAGAATTTCATCCGCAAGCATGTCCTGGCCTATCAGGCCGAGCATAACTGCGATCTGGATACCGCCGCCCTGCGGGTGTTCAGTAATGCCGACGGGGCCTATGGCTCGAATGTGAATTATCTGGTCGGCAACAGCGGCTGGGATCACGAGGATGAGCTGGCCGAAACCTATACCCGTCGCAAGTGCTATGCCTATGGCCGCGAAGGCAAGCCGGTGCGCCAGGCCGAGTTGCTGCAGAACGTCCTGTCCGGCGTGGAGCTGGCGTATCAAAACCTGGATTCGGTGGAATTGGGCGTGACCACCATCGATCACTATTTCGACACCCTGGGTGGTATCAGCCGCGCCGTGGGTCGCTCCAAGGGCAAGGATATTCCGGTGTACATCGGCGATCAGACCCGCGGCGAGGGCACGGTGCGCACTCTTTCCGAGCAGGTGACCCTGGAGACCCGCACGCGCACGCTCAATCCCAAATGGTACGAGGGCATGCTTAAACACGGCTACGAGGGGGTGCGGCAAATCGAGGAGCATGTCACCAATACCATGGGCTGGTCGGCAACCACCGGGCAGGTGCAGCCCTGGGTCTACGAGCGCCTGACCCAGACCTACATCCTCGATGAGGAAATGCGCGAGCGCCTGGCAGCGTTGAATCCGACCGCCTCGGCCAAGGTGGCCAATCGTCTGCTCGAGGCCCATGAGCGTGAATACTGGTCGCCTGATGAGGCCACCCTCGAGGCGCTGCGCCAGGCGGGTGAAGAACTCGAGGACCGCATCGAGGGCGTGAGCGCGGAGGCTGCGGCATAGCCCGGCCTCCTGTTTGCGTCCCCGGGGCGCCCTTGAGGGGTCCCCAGGGGCGGTGAACAAGCTCAGTCAGCTTTATTTAATCGCAGTGAAGCAGCGCCTGGGGAACCGGGCAAGTGAAGAGGTAAGTTGTGGCGACAACGATTGAACCCATTATTCCGATGGATGGCGATGGCAGTGTGCAGGTCCACATGGAGTCGGGCCTGCGGACCGATCGCGCCAAGATTTTCGCGATTTACGGCAAAGGCGGGATCGGCAAGAGTACGACGTCCTCGAATCTGGCGGCGGCCTTTTCCAAGCTGGGCAAGCGGGTTCTGCAGATCGGCTGCGATCCCAAGCATGATTCGACCTTTACCCTGACCAAGCGGCTGGTGCCGACCGTGATCGATATCCTCGAGTCGGTCAACTTCCACAGCGAAGAGCTGCGCATCGAGGATTTCGTTTACGAAGGCTATAACGGCGTGATGTGTGTGGAGGCCGGCGGGCCGCCGGCGGGGACCGGCTGCGGCGGCTATGTAGTCGGCCAGACGGTCAAGCTGCTTAAGGAATGCCATTTGCTGGATGACACCGACGTGGTGATTTTTGATGTGCTCGGCGATGTGGTTTGCGGCGGCTTTGCTGCCCCCCTGCAGCATGCCGACCGGGCGCTGATCGTCGCCGCCAACGATTTCGATTCGATCTTCGCCATGAACCGGATCGCCGCCGCTATCTTGGCCAAGGCCAAGCATTACGGTGTGCGCCTAGGCGGCATGATCGCCAACCGCAGCGAGCAAACCGATCAGATCGATCGTTTCAACGAGGCGGTCGGGCTGCGGCGGCTGGCGCATCTGCCGGCCTGGGATGTGATCCGGCGCAGCCGCCTGCAGAAAAGCACCTTGTTTGAAATGGAGCCGGGCTCGGAGGTCGAGCGAGCCCAGGCGGAGTATCTGGATTTGGCCCAGGCCTTGTGGGACGGCGTCGAGCCGCTTGAGGTGACGCCGATGAAAGACCGGGCCATCTTCGATTTTCTGGGATTCGATTGATGACGACAAATTCTTACGAAACACGGCGCGAGGAAATCGAGCATTATTTCGATCGCACGGCGGCCGAGGCGTGGTCCAAGCTGACCTCGGATGCCCCGGTCAGCCGCATCCGGGCGACCGTGCGGGCCGGGCGCGAGCAGATGCGACAGACTTTGCTCGATTGGCTGCCGGCGGATATGCGGGGATTGCGGTTGCTGGATGCCGGCTGTGGCACAGGGGCACTGGCCATCGAGGCGGCCTGCAAGGGTGCGGAAGTGGTCGCGGTGGATTTGTCGCCGAAGCTGGTGGAGCTCGCACGCGAGCGGATGCCGGCCGACATCGGACCGGGCCGGGTCGATTTTCGCGCCGGTGACACCTTTGATCCAGCCTTGGGTGACTTCGATCATGTTGTGGCCATGGATTCCCTGATTCACTATGAGGTTAAGGATATGCTGGAGGTGATCAGGCACCTGGCACCACGGATTCGTGGTTCTTTCCTGTTTACCTTTGCACCCAAGACGCCGTTGTTGGCAATGATGCATGCCGTGGGCCAATTCTTCCCCCGCGGGGATCGGTCACCGGCGATTGTGCCGGTGCGGGCAGCCCGGCTGCAGCGCCTGATCGCCGGTGCCGAAGACCTGACAGCGTGGCGAGTGGGCCGAACCCAGCGTATCGATAGCGGTTTTTATACGTCTCAGGCTCTGGAACTGCAACATTTATGAGTGATAACCCGAACCATCCAGCGCAGGGTTGGATGGAGATCAGCCGCAAGTTTCTGCCGTTCGCCGATGCGGCAACGCCGGAGCTGCCATTGCCACGGTTGCTGCGGCTGGCGCTGTTCCAGATTTCCGTGGGCATGGCCATTGTGCTTTTGTATGGCACGCTGAATCGGGTCATGATCGTCGAGCTGGGGGTGCCGGTGTGGTTGGTGTCCCTGTTCGTCGCTCTGCCGCTGTTATTCGCCCCGTTTCGCGCCTTCATCGGTTTTCGTTCCGATACCCACCGCTCGGCCCTCGGCTGGCGGCGGGTACCCTATTTATGGATGGGGACCCTGCTGCAATGGGGTGGTTTGGCCTTTATGCCGTTTGCCCTGATCGCTGTGGGCGGCGATACGCACTATGCCGATTGGGTTGGCTATGCCACGGCCGGCCTAGCGTTTTTGGCGGTGGGCGCGGGTTTGCATACCACGCAAACCGCCGGCCTGGCGCTGGCCACCGATTTGGCGCCTGTCGAAACCCGGCCGCGGGTGGTGGCCCTGCTGTATGTCATGCTGTTGCTCGGTATGGTCGGCAGTGCCCTAATGTTCGGCCTGCTGTTGGATAATTACACCCACGAGCGCTTGATTCGCGTCGTGCAGGGCGCCGCTGTGGTGACGCTGGTGCTCAATGTGATCGCCTTGTGGAAACAGGAAGCGCGAGATCGCCAATTAACGGCCAAAGACCAACCCCGGCCGGCCTTTCGCGATGCCTGGCGGCAATTTATGCAGGCCAGTCAGGCGGGGCGTTTTCTTGTGGTTGTTGGATTTGGTACAGCGGCGTTTAGTATGCAAGACGTACTGCTCGAGCCTTATGGCGGCCAGATCCTGGGTTTGAGCGTGGCGGCGACAACCAAACTGACGGCTGGCCTGGCGGGCGGTAATCTGGTGGGCTTTGCGTTTGCAGCCCGCAGCCTGACTCGCGGCAGTGATCCCCAGCGCTTGGCGGCACTTGGGGCCGTCATCGGCTTGCCGGCATTTATGGCCGTGATTGCCGCAGCGCCGCTGGATTCGGGCCTGCTTTTTCGGGCAGGCACTGTCTTGATCGGTTTGGGTTCGGGCCTGTTTGCCGTGGGAACATTGACGGCCGCCATGGGCTTGCATAGTGGCGGCCAAACCGGTTTGGCTCTCGGTGCGTGGGGCGCGGTACAGGCCTCCGCGATGGGGGGAGCCATTGCCCTGGGTGGTGCGGTAAGGGACATGATATCGAGTTTCGCCTCCCAAGGTGTGTTCGGACCGGCGCTGACCGGTCCGGCAGTCGGGTACACTTCGGTGTATCTATTGGAGATCGTGCTGCTTGTTGCCACGTTGGTAACCCTTGGCCCGCTGGTCCGCCATGCGGGGAAAAAACAAACACAAGCTTCTACCAAGTTCGGTATAGCCGAATTTCCCGGCTAACCGCTAACCCTGAGGAGATACAACAATGCCTGACGGTGCTATTACCAGCTATTTTGATTGGGCTGCATTAACCTTTACGGTATTTTGGCTGGTTTTTGCGTATTCGCTGTTCTATTTGCGGCGCGAAGATCGGCGTGAAGGCTATCCGCTCGAGACCGACATTGATGAAAAATATGTCTTCAATCCCGACGGCGGCCTGTTCAAGTGGATTCCCGAACCGAAAGTCTTCCTGCTGCGCGACGGCACCAAGGCTTACGCGCCCAACTACGAGCGTGATGCTGCCGAAAAGAAACAGTCGGTGAGCATGGAGCGGGCCACGCGCGGGCCGGGCATGCCCTGGCAACCGACGGGTAATCCGCTGACCAGCGGTGCCGGTCCAGCTGCATGGGCTATGCGTTCTGATTCGCCGGACAAGACCGTGAACGGCGAAACCAAGCTCGTGCCGCTGCGCAACGACAAGGAATTCTTCGTCGAGCCGCAGGATGTCGATCCGCGCGGCCTGAGTGTAGTCTGCACGGATGACAAAGTGGCTGGCCAAGTTTCTGATGTTTGGATCGATCGCTCCGAGGACATGATTCGCTATCTGGAAGTTAAAGCGGGTGGCAAATCCGTATTGCTGCCCATCACTATGGCGCAATTTAGGCCGGCGACCAAGGCCAGTGCCAGCGAGCCTATGGCTAAGCGTGTCGGTGGTCATGAGGTCTTTGTGGATTCGGTTACCGCCTCGCAGTTCCAGAACGCACCCTCGCCACGCAGTGGCTCTTCCGTAACCCTGCGTGAAGAAGACCAAATCACTGCGTATTTCGGCGCTGGCCATCTGTATGCTAAGCCGGATAGGTTGTATTGGCTGTGAGTGATGATTTCGAGCCGGTCAAAGGCCTGCCGGAGTCCCTTCCGGCCGGTGAAGACCTACTCTGGCAAGGGGCGCCCCGTTGGGGTGCCCTAACCCGGCGGGCCTTTTTTATTTGGCCCGTGGTCATTTATTTTGCAGTGATTATCAGTTGGCTGCTCATCACCGGTGTGAAGCAGGGTGAGCCTTGGCAGGAGATATACAGTGCAGTGACCTGGCAGTTAATGCTCGCGGGGTTGACGCTGGGGATTTTGAGCCTAATCGGCTGGCTGTTTGCGCGCACGACGGTCTATAGCATTACCAGCCGGCGGATCGTGCTGCGCTTCGGCATGGCGATCCCGCTGACGGTAAATCTGCCCTTTGCCAAAGTGGCGTCGGCCGAGCTGAAGGTGCATAAAGATGGCACCGGCGATATTCCCCTGCAAATGGCGCCGAGTGAAAAGATTTCATATTTTTTGCTATGGCCTAATATCCGCCCCTGGAAGTTCAAGCCGCCGCAACCGATGTTGCGGGCTGTGCCCGAGGCCGAAACCGTGGCGGCGCTGTTAGCCAAGGCCCTGGAAGAGGCGACCGATCCGGCTCAGCAAACCGATGGGGAGACCACGGCAGTGCCCTCCGAAGAGTATGTCAGCTCTGAGTCATCCATGGCATCAGCGGTTAACTAGGAGTTTCGGGATTGGGTGATCCATTCGAGGGTGAAATTTTTCCCCCCTGGGTATTAAAAACTACTGGCGTTATCATTCTGCTGGCTATCGTGTTTGCAGCGGTGGCGCGTTTTACCGGGTTCGGTGACCAAGGCGTTGCTACGACGCCGGTGGTCGAAGCGCGCGAGATCCGGTTTACGCAGACCGAGACGAATGCGATTCGAGTGGCCGATGCCAAAACCGGGCAGCTCATCGAGACGATTGAGCCGGACAGCGATCAATTCCTGCGCGGTGCTTTACGCAGTCTCAAGCGGGAACGTGCCAAATTTGAGGAAGCAGCCGGCCAGGCCTATCGGGTGACCCGGCGGACCGACGGCCAAGTGACTTTGGAAGATCCAGCAACCGGTCAAATTATTGATTTGCGTGCTTATGGGCCGACCAATGTGGCTGCCGTTGCCCGTTTCCTCGATACTCAAGCGGGCAATGCCCCTTGAGCCAATCCCTTGAGGGCATGAGGCAGGGTGCTGACCGCAGGCTTGATGGCAAGCTCTATATGGTGCTGTTGGGTAAGCAGCACGCCCTCTATCGACCTTGGTAGCGATTGCCCATGCTGCAATATGGCCTTCCCATTCTGTATGCCTTACTAATCTGGTGGTTGAGCACGGGGCTGGTGCTTTTTCTGGATAACCTGCCTAAGTCGACGTTTCGTTGGAGCTTGCTTGGGGCGACCGGGATTTTCGCGGGCGGTATCTATGGATTGGCGGTGACCGCTTTCGATCAATCAGTAACCGGGGCCTATCTGGCATTTACATGCAGTCTTGGAATCTGGGGCTGGCAGGAACTCACCTATTACACCGGATTTCTCACCGGTCCTCGCAAACGCATCTGCCCGCCTGACTGCAGCGATTGGCAGCGCTTCAGTCTGGCCATTCAAACCAGTTTGTATCACGAACTGGCCGTTGTGTTTACGGCCCTGTTCATTATAGCGCTGACTTTCGGGGCACCCAATCAAGTTGGCACGTGGACGTTTTTAGTGTTATGGCTGATGCGCTGGAGCGCGAAGCTTAATCTCTTTCTCGGCGTGCCGAATCTCAACGAAGAATGGCTGCCCGAGCATCTGCGCTTTCTCAAGAGCTATCTGGGCAATCGGCCGATCAATCTGCTGTTTCCACTCTCTGTGACCGCCGCTACCGTCGTGACCGTGCTCATGGTCCGGGCAGCGCTGGCCAGTCCGGATGCCGGAACTGCCGTGGGCCTGTTGTTGGTTGCTACCCTGCTCGCCTTAGCCGTGCTGGAGCACTGGTTTCTCGTCTTACCGTTGCCGGATGCCGCCTTATGGAATTGGGCCATAGCCTGGAAGAATTCCCCGCCTTCTGACGCCACTGCCGGCAGCCCAGAGTCTGCCGATAAACAGCAGCAGACGGCCAGTGAAGCGGTCCCCGTGCCCCAAACCCTGAGCAATGCCGAAGCGACCACCGTGGGCCGCAGCGAGCGTCATAGTCAAACCCTCCCTCTGACGCATGAATACCGGGGTAGCGTAACCTTCTCATCGTCACCGCCGGGGATCGAATATTAGCAAATTTCGATTTGCACCCTGGCAATACTAGGCTACTCTCTATTCCAAACAGCGCGATGGATGGGGAGTTTGAGCGTGATAGATTTTCCTGTAGGCTCTAACGCTATCGTGAGCATGAAGGGTCGGTTACCTTATGATGGTGTTTATGCGAGAATCAGTGTCCCTTGGCTTTTAACCGGTCACTATCGCCTAGCGTTATTTGCCGAGTTTAACCTGTCGAGGAGACACTAAGGTGCATGCAGCGTCGTTTTCGCAAACGCGGGAAAGTGTTGCTTATTGCCCGCGCGTCAAGCCAGCCGCGGCGGCTAGCGCTGACGAGCCGGTGGCGGCAGTTAAATTTGACGGCTTCGATCAGCAGCGTTATGTCCATGCCCTGGAGACCTTGGGCACGACTAGCGATCCGGTCGGCGTTTATATCCATATTCCCTTTTGCCCGGTGCGTTGTCTGTACTGTGGCTGTCATACCACGATCACTCACGACGGCGAACAAATCGATCGTTATATCGATGCTCTCGAGCGCGAGATGGATCTGGTTGTGGCCGCGAGCGGCTGCAATCGGCCGCTTTTCCAACTGCATTTCGGTGGCGGCACGCCTAACTACCTTAGTGCCTCGCAACTGGGCCGCTTGGTCAACATGGTCGGCGATCGCTTCCAGATGCTTGGTGAGACCGATGCGACGATCGAATGCAATCCACGTCGAACTTCGCCGGGGCAATTGGAATTGCTGCGCGGGCTCGGTTTCCGGCGCCTGAGTTTGGGCGTGCAGGACCTCGAGCCGGCGGTGCAACGGACTATCGGCCGGGTGCAATCCTTGCATATGCTCCAGGACATCTACTGGATGGCGCGCGAAATTGGTTTTGAAAGCATTAATTTCGATTTGGTATACGGTTTGCCTAACCAGACTGAACGAAGCTTTCAAAATACATTGGAGCAAGTGGTCGATTTGGCACCGGATCGGGTGACTTGCTTCAGCTACAATCACACCCCGTCTTGTCATCCGCATCAACATGCCATGGACTTTGATTATCTGCCTTCTGAACTTGACCGCATGAGTCTGTTCAATCGGGCTGTGGAAACGTTGACCGGGGCGGGTTATGTGTGGGTCGGGCTGGATCGATTTGCGCTGGACACGGATGAATGGGCGATTGCCCAGGACGAGCGCCGTCTGCACCGCAACTGTATTGGCTATACCGGCGCCGTCGTGAATCATGTGCTCGCCTTCGGGCCGAGCAGTGTGGGCCAAGTCAGCGGCGGATTTTTCCAGAATATACCGCCGCTTTCCCAGTGGCAGGAGACGCTCGAGCAAGGGCAATTCCCGGTAATGCGCGGCCGCCTCCTGAGCGAGTCCGAGCAAACCCGCCGGCAAGCGATCATACAGTTGATCTGTAACCTGGAATTGCCAGTACAGCAAGCGAGCGAGGCCTTGGGCTTGGAGTACACCCGCCTGTCTCGCTATGCCGAGCATGGGTTTTTGGAGATGACGCCCGATTTGATTCGGCTGACCTCGAAGGGGCGCTTTTTTATGCGGGATTTGTTTCTCACCCGTTTGGCCGGGCTCGAATGGGACAATATCGGATGTTAACCGCTGCGACTACTGGCCAAGCCAATGCTGGCGACCGGCGCGCTAATCCCGAGGCTCGTATCGGGCCGAATGCGATTATCCGGGTGGCCGAGGCGCTTCCCGGGCATGTTGGCCCGGCGGCGGCTCGTGCGGTGTTCGAGGCTGCTGACCTGGCGGCCTACTGGGAGCGGCCACCAGCAGGCATGGTTGCCGAAGCCGAGGTGACGCGTTTGCAGCAAACCCTGCGGGATCAATTAGGTGTGGAAGCAGCTCGGCAGGTATCCTGGGATGCGGGCCTGCTCACCGCCGATTATTTGTTGGCGGTGCGGATCCCCAAGCCCGCTCAGCGGCTGCTCAAGCCTATGCCGGCGCGCTGGGCCAGCCAGGTGCTCTTGGCTGCGGTCAAGAAGAATGCCTGGACCTTTGCTGGCACCGGCGAGTTTACTGCACAGGGTGGCCGTCCCTCGCGGGTCGCGATTGCGGGCTGTTGCCTATGCCGCGGCGCCGAAGCCAGTGTGCCGCTGTGTGATTTTTACGCAGCCAGCTTCGAGCGGTTGTTTCGGGTGCTGGTCACGCCGCGGGCGCGGGCCGTCGAAGTGGCCTGCCAGGCGGTGGGGGCGGATGCCTGCCGCTTCGAGATTGACTGGTAGTGGCTGTGGCGGTTACTCCTTCTGGCTTGCCTAATCTGCAGCTGCCGTTCGGGGCGATCGCCGAGTAGCCATTAGACAAGATTAAGACTTGCCCGGGCGCTGGCAAGGAGGACGGCGCTATGGGGTCGGCCTGAGCCATTGCACCGGCCGCTTGCTTCAGACAAACTTGCTGTATTGCTGAAATCTATGGACTGCTGACTTAAGCTCAAACCCTGGAGAATGCACATGACAGAGCCTGCGGATGTATCAACCAATGTAGGAGCGGCACAAATGTCGAATGATGAAAAAACCGGTGCAAGAAAATATTTGCGGTTTGCCTTGATGTTGCCGTTGACGTTCATACTGATCGCGGCAGCCGTGGTGCTGGAGGTGCTCAAAGTTCAAGGCCCCATCGTTAATTACGCCATGATCATTTTCGCGATCATCTTTTTGGTCTTGGAAACCATGAAAGTGACCCGCGTCGATAAGGCGAAATTCCTGTTCGAGGTCATTGTAGCCGCTGCGGGGGTTGGCATCGCTGCCGCCTTGCTGACTTTTCGGCTCACTCAGGATCAAACGAATCCGGCCTTGTATCACTGGGTGATCTTGGCGGTGCTCTTCTATGATGCGACGGTTACGCCTTATCTGGCTTATTCCAACGCCCTGCGTGATATGAGCGTTGCTGGGGCTGCTCACGGCGGTGAATGAGGCACCGAATTAAGAGGTTTTAAACCTAACCTGGTAGGGTCGGTGTCAACCGACCCACGGTCGGCGGCGGGTGCTCACGACACGCGTCTTTTTTGTTTTATTCTTAATGCTTTAGTTCGGGGTAGGGGCGAATGACTTCGACCCTACCGGCTTGGCATTCGGGAGGGGCAATGTGGGGCATGCCCACATTGCCATGCGGCAAGGTCAGACTTACGTCAACAACTGCCGCAGGACATATGGCATGATCCCGCCATGCTGGAAATAGGCGATTTCCTGCGGCGTATCCAGTCTCACCTTGCCCTCGAAGTGAATGGGAGCGCCTTGTGCGGGGGTGGCCGTGATCGTCACCATCGTCGCCGTGCCGCCGTCTACTGCGCTCAAGGCAAATGTTTCATGACCGGTCAAGCCCAATTGACCGGCGTTCTGGCCGGCTTGGAACTGGATGGGTAGGATGCCCATGCCGACCAGATTGGCGCGGTGGATACGCTCGAAGCTTTCGGCGATTACCGCGCGTACCCCTAGCAGTTTCGAACCCTTGGCCGCCCAGTCGCGCGATGACCCCGTGCCATATTCCTTGCCGGCGATGACGATCAGCTCGACGCCCTCGCTGTGGTAGCGCATGGCGGCGTCATAAATGCTCATGGGCTCGTGCGAGGGCAGATGCAGGGTGACCCCGCCCTGGGTGCCGACCGCCAGATGATTACGCAGCCGCGGGTTGGCGAAAGTGCCGCGCATCATGACTTCGTGGTTGCCGCGGCGGGCACCGTAGGAATTGAAATCGGCAGGGGCGACGCCGCGTTCTTGCAGATAGCGGCCCGCCGGACTGTCCGGCTGAATTGCGCCGGCCGGGGAGATATGGTCGGTGGTCACCGTATCGCCAAGCAAGGCCAGACAGCGGGCGCCCTGGATATCTGTGATGGTGGCCGGCTGCATGCTCATGCCCTCGAAATAGGGTGGATTCTGGATATAGGTGGAGTCCGAATCCCAGGCAAACCGCTTGCCTGCCGGGGCAGCCAGGGCTTGCCAATGCTGATCGCCGCTATAGATATTGCCGTAGGCTTGACGGAAGCTCGCGGTGTCGACGCTGTGGACCAACGCGGTTTGTACTTCCTCGGGGGCAGGCCAGAGATCTTTGAGGTAGATGCGCTGGCCATTGTCGGCTACAGCGAGCGGCTCGTGTTCCAGATCGATGTCCATGCGACCGGCTAGGGCATACGCGACGACTAACGGCGGGGAGGCGAGGTAATTCAGATGCACCTCGGAATGGATGCGCCCTTCGAAGTTGCGATTGCCGGACAAGACCGAGCAGACCACCAGTTCGTCCTGATGAATGGCGTCGACGATGCTGGTGTGCAGGGGGCCTGAGTTGCCGATGCATGTGGTGCAGCCGTAGCCGACGATGTGAAATCCAAGCTCCATGAGATCGTTGAGCAGGCCGGCCTGAGCCAGATAGGTTTCGACGGTGCGGGAGCCAGGGGCCAGCGAAGTCTTGACCCAGGGTTTGACATGCAGGCCATGGGCGCGGGCCTTTTGGGCCAGTAAGCCGGCGGCGAGCATGACACTGGGGTTGGAGGTGTTGGTGCAGGAGGTAATGGCGGCCAGTACGCACATGCCGTCATCCAGGAAAAATTCCTGATCGTCTAGCCGCACCGGTACCTGGCCGCGATGGGTGCGCTGCTGTTCCACACCGACCGCAGTATGGCCGCCTTCATCCTCGAAACGGGCTGCCGCACTGTCACGCACGGCGGTTTTACCGGCGCTGCCGAGCAGCTCATCCAAGCTCGTTTCGACCGCTGCGCGGGCCGCGCTTAATGGGATGAGGTCCTGCGGACGCCGCGGCCCGGCCAGCGCAGGGACGACGTTGCTCAGGTCCAAATCGATCACGCTGCTGTATTCGGCCTCCGGGGTGGCCGAGTCGCGCCATAAGCCAGCGCCTTTGGCATAAGTCTCGACTAGCGCGATGTGCTGTTCACTGCGGCCGGTCAGGCGCAAATACTGCAGGGTTTCGGCGTCAATCGGGAATAGCCCGCAGGTGGCGCCGTATTCCGGGGCCATATTGGCCAGCGTGGCGCGATCGGCTACGGGCAGCCGAGCCAGGCCGTCACCGAAGAATTCCACGAACTTGCCGACCACGCCGTGCTGGCGCAGCCGTTGGGTCAAGGTGAGCACCAGGTCGGTGGCGGTGGCCCCAGGTGGAAGCTGACCGCGCAGGCGCACACCGACCACCTGGGGCACCAGCATGCTGATCGGCTGGCCCAGCATGGCCGCCTCGGCCTCGATACCGCCCACGCCCCAGCCGAGGATCCCCAGTCCGTTGATCATGGTGGTATGCGAATCGGTGCCGACCAGGGTATCCGGATAGGCAAGCGGTTGACCGGCGCCGTCATCTTGAGTGAATGTCACGCGGGCCAGATATTCCAGATTGATCTGGTGGACAATGCCGGTATCCGGCGGTACGACCTTGAAATCGTCAAAGGCTTGCTGCCCCCATTTCAGGAAGCGATAACGCTCGCCATTGCGCTCGTACTCCAGATCGGCGTTTTTTTGGAAGGCTGCCTTGCTGCCGTAATGATCGACTTGCACCGAGTGATCGATGACCAGTTCCACCGGCTGCAGCGGATTGATGCGGGCGGGATCGCCGCCCAGGCGCGCCATGGCGTCACGCATGGCGGCCAGATCAACCACGGCCGGCACGCCGGTGAAATCCTGCAAAAGGACCCGCGCCGGGCGAAACGCGATCTCTCGGGTGGGCTCGGCTTGTGAGTCCCAGGCGAGGACGGCCCGGATATCCTCGGCGGTTACCGAATGGCCATCTTCATGGCGCAGGAGATTCTCCAAGAGGATTTTGATGGCACAGGGCAGGCGGGCATGGCCGTCCAGCGCGGTCAGGCGATGATAGTGGTACGGCTGGCCCTCGACGCTCAGGGTGTCGCGGGTATTGAAGGAGTTGCTCATGAAAAACCTCGGCTTTATCAGCGTTGAAGTGGCTCAAGCGGTCTCCTCGAGTAGCACTTGGGCATGTTGATGAAAGCGTTTGCGTTGGAACAGCAACTGCCAGCGACTACCGCCGGCCTGTTGCCAGAGCACTGCAGCGCGCACGCCTGCTAGCAGCAGACTGCGGATACGCGCGGCATTATTGGCGTTATTCAGATGGCCTTGATCACCTTGCACCATGATGCGCGGTCCGAGTTGGCTGATGGTGGTTTGATAGAGTTCGGCAAGCTCGGTCACCAATTCGGTGCGCAATGTCCCCTGCTGGGGTGGGAATTCGGTGCCGGTTGCCTCGATGCCGCGCCGCAGCGCTTCACCCGTGTCCGGCTGCTCGCGGAGCTTGCGCTCTAAATGCAACAGGTTGATGACGTAGCGGGTGAGCAGCGGATTGCGTTTGCCGGGCTCGGCGCCGAGCTGCTCGCGCAGGCAGAGCAGGCCGGCACGTAAGCCCGTCAGACCGTTGAAAATGTCATCGATGCTAGCGGCGTTGATGCTGAACAGGCTATGGAGGCTCGTTTCCATGGCGCTGACGTCGGCCATGCCGGTGCGCGCGATCCGGTCGACGAGATGGGCGGCCTGAAACAGGGCGGCAAGGGCAATGGTGCGATTGCGAATGGTTGGCTGCACGGTGTTCTGGACTATTTGGGCTGCTGGTGAATGAAAAAGCCCCAAGCATACGAAGCCTGGCGCCGCCTGGCAATTGTTTGCGGTTAGTTTATCGGTGCGCAGGTCATGTCGCGGCGGTTCAGGCGCTAATGACAGCGCCGCCGAGGCATTGCTCACCGGCATAAAACACGACGGATTGTCCGGGGGTGATGGCCCATTGCGGTTGGTCGAAACTCACTTCCCAAGCATTGCTCTCGGCAAGGGTGACCACACAGGGCTGGGCCGTTTGCCGATAGCGGATCTTGGCCGTGCACCGCAAAGGCAGTGGCGGGGCGTCGTTGATCCAGTGGGGCGGCTCGCATCGCAATGTGTGCTGGAAGAGGGCGGGGTGGTCATGCCCTTGCACCACGATGAGGCGATTGGTTTGCAGCGCCTTGCCGGCTACGTACCAGGGGGCGCCAGTGCCTTGCTTGCTGCCGCCAAGGCCCAGTCCTTGGCGCTGGCCGATGGTGTAATACATCAAGCCTTGGTGTTGGCCATGTAACTGGCCGTCCGCATCGACGATCTCGCCAGGCTGGGCGGGCAAAAAACGCTGCAGAAAATCGGCGAAGCGGCGCTCGCCGATAAAACATAGGCCAGTGCTGTCCTTTTTGGCGTGTACCGGCAGGTCGAGCTCGCGGGCTAAGCGGCGCACCTCCGGCTTGTTGAGGCCGCCCAGCGGGAACAGGGCCGGGGCGAGCTGATTTTGATCCAGGCTGTGCAGAAAATAGCTTTGATCCTTGTTGGGATCGCTGCCGGTCAAAAGAGCCGTGCCGTGGGCGGTGACGCGGGTTCGGACATAATGGCCGGTGGCAATATGCGTGGCACCGAGCGTCAGGGCATGTTCCAGGAACGCCCGGAATTTGATTTCCTTGTTGCATAGAATATCGGGATTGGGTGTGCGGCCGGCGCGGTATTCTGCCAGGAAATGGCTAAATACACGTTCCCAGTATTCACTGGCAAAATTGACCGTGCGTAAAGGGATATCGAGGGTCTCGCAGATCCGCCGGGCATCGGCCAAATCCGCGGCTGCGGCGCAGTATTCGGCGGTGTCGTCCTCCTCCCAGTTTTTCATGAATACCGCCGTTACCCGGTAATCCTGTTGCAGCAGGCGCCAGGCTGCGACCGCCGAATCCACGCCGCCGGACAAACCCAACACGATATGCGAGCCGGCTGCCGGCTGTTGCTGATAAGATGAATCTGCAGGGCTCATGAGCCAACATCGATCAGCATATCCAGCGGTTGGCGCCGACCCGCGCGG
>CAYFSA010000062.1:0-15959 GCA_964345605.1 uncultured Ectothiorhodospiraceae bacterium | reverse complement strand
AAGGAGCAGGCGCGCCCGGGCAAGCAGCCCGGGCCACGCCACCCCAAGGGACCCGTATCTTATTCCGACGCTTGAATCGGCGGAATGCCGTCATCCAGCCAATTGAGCTCGGTGCTCAGCACGATAAAGTGAATCAAAAGACCTAGGACGGTCAGAAAAACAAACAGAGTGCTCAGTACTCTGCGTGGATCAAAAAGCAGCCATGTTTTCCACATTATTAAAGCCCTCTTAATTATCGATTAGTCATTCATTACAGCCAAACTTACAGCCAGGGGCGATAGCCCCAAACCAGGATATGAGCAAGAATCGCGATTCCCATAAAGACTGAGAAACCGCCCATGAAAAGACCGTGAAACTCACGTGCCTCCTCTTCTGTCAAACCCGATAACGATTGATTGTCAGCCATTTTTATCTCCTCAACAGTTAGCCTTCCGGCTTTATTTTTAACATGAATTGAGCAACCCCAATGAGGCTGAGGGTTGCCGAACCTCACCCGCGAAACGCCCATGCGTTTCGTCAAGACAACTGCCCTCTTAAAAAAACGAAGTCATCAACTATGATCACCGAGGGCCTGCGGCAAACGACAACGCCGCTTAATAACAATGATCACCTTTCCCTATTGTAAGGCGCACTTCCCTGCCATTCTGGCGCTGGCCAGCACGGGCAACAGCCGCGTGCAATTCGCTGCCGGTCGCTGAATGGTTAGCTTATTCCCAGTTTGTTATCAAATAAAAACAGTTATTTAGCCCAGTTATTTCAATGCTTCTCGACTTCGCGCAAGGAAGCAAATCAGTAAACTCAATACGGTTATTAGACTGTGCCATCCTGTTGGCGATGAGGCTTCAATACAATTCGCATTCTTACGAGTAGCACATACGTAGGAATACATAGCCTCGCCAGTAAAACCGCACAACGTGCCGGTGCGACGTTGGCCGCATTCACTGAGTGGCCCTGTTTACAAAGCATTGCTCAAGCCGGTTCAAAGGGTTCAACTGCGAGCAGGAGGCGGGCGTCTACAGGGAAAGGGCAAGCAGGCTCGGATACCACACCCACTATCGGCTGACGTTCGCAAAGCGAACGGTCGATGGAAGATTGTTTTTCAGCAATTGGATTGAGCAGGCAGCATTTGCCGATTCTGCTCGAAAGGCGCCATAGAATATCGAGATCAGGGACGCGATATTAGTCTGCCTCGGCTGGCCTGGTGGTGTTTGATGCAAACTCAGTTTCAATTGTTGGCTGCTTGGTTAGTCTTCTTGTCTGTTTGTATTTTTCGATGGACTGAATGGACACTAAATAAACCATGCGCTTGTTGCTTTTAATCCGTACTGCGTAACCTTCCAGTCGGCCCCGTCTCACCGCTTGCAAGACCGCATTTCGGCTTATTCCTAGCGCCGAGCCCGCGGTCCCGAGACTTACCCCATCCTTGAAATATTGCTCGGCGATTTCCCAATGCTCGCCCGCTTCAATGATTTCCCAGCCGTTTAATCCTCGGTCGAGCGTTCCTGGTTCCAGCATGGTCGTGCCTCTGCCAGTCATTGTCATACGCCTCCGAATATTTGCTTGTGCAGACATTATTCAGACCAATAGTGCGTCCCGGGGCTAAGCCCGGGCCACACCTACCCCCAAGGGATCCGAGTCTTATTCTGCGGCCTCGATCGGCGGAATGCCGTCATCCAGCCAATTGAGCTCGGTGCTCAGCACGATAAAATGGATCAACAGACCCAGTACGGTCAGGAAAGTGAACAGAGCGGTCAGCACCCTGCGCGGATCAAACAGCAGCCATGTTTTCCACATTATTAAAGCCCTCTTCGTTATTGATTCGTGATAGCGTTACAGCCAGGGACGATAGCCCCAAACCAGGACATGCGCGACGATCACAGCGATGAAAAAAGCCGTTAAACCGCCCATAAAAAGACTGTGAAATTCACGCGCTTCCTCTTCCGACAAACCTGATAATGATTGATTTTCAGCCATGTTACTATCCTCAAACAGTAGCCCTACGGCTTTGTTTTGACATTGAATAAGCAACCCAGAATAAGCAACCCATTAAGGATGCCCGCTAGGTTGCCACCACACACACGAAGCCTGCGTGCACTTCGTCCAGGCAATTGCCCTCTTTAAAAATGATGCGATCGTCACCGACGACGTCCGAGGGCCTGCGGCCAACTAACCGCCGCTCAATTATCATCATCGTCTTGCCCTAATTGTTATAAGCGCTTCCTGTTGCTGCGCTGCTTCACTCAAAGCAGCAAACCAGTAATTCCAATACGGTTATTAGGTTGCACCATCGTGTTGGTAGAAAAGAGTCACGACAATTCGCATTGTTACGAGTATCGAATATGTAGGAATACATAGTCATGCTCGATCGTTCGCGCCGGGGGTCGCAGTGGCTTGGCATACTCCGGAGGTATATGCAAAGCAAACCCTTTTTGCTGATCGACGCCTATGCCGGCATAAACGCTCACTATCGCGAAACGGCCGAATTTCGCCTCAACTTGGGCCTGCGCAATCTGGGCAATAGCGCGTACAATGAGTGGCCTTGACGCCCTCCTGGAACGGGTCGATACTCTGCAAAGGCGATTTCATTTCCTGGCCACTACCTAAGTGTGTGGTGGTTTTACAAGCTAGACAGAACGGCCTGGCCGCACGGTGGCTTAGGCGGGTTCGGGAGTCTCCCGTGCTGACACTTACAAGCGCTCAGCAAAGTGCTCTGCGCAAAGACGTACTGGCCCGTTTCAAGGCCCGGATGTGCGCGCATATCCGGGGGTTTGCCGAGGACCGTATCGAGGCAGCAGGCGACGATGGTCTGCGTCTTTTTGTGGATCGGCGTGTCGATGAGGCCATTGCCTTCGGCCTGCGCCAGCGTGGTCCGGTCCGCTGCTGGCTCGAGCTTTCTGTCGTGCTCGGTGCCGGCTTCGAGCGTGATCCCCAGCATGCACCGCTGCTCCCGGATATCGACGCGCACCACTGGCCGATGCCTTACGCCCAACGGCTTCACGCAAACGCCTCAGCCTATCTCAGAGAGTGCTTCGGTGCGGATCGGGCGATTTTCGGCCGGGTGATCGGCCAGGTGGTCACGCAGGATCTGCCGCGGGCCGGAGATGTCGCAACATTTCTGCTTGATACGGTCCGGGAGGTCTGGCCTGAGCGCATCGAGTTCGCCGGCGCCGGACCGCTCCGAGCCCTGGCGCCCGCCGCCGAGCAGGCGGCTGCCCAGGCGGGTCTCGTCAGCTCCCGGGGGCGACTCCTGGCGGCAACACTGTGCCTGTGTTTCGGCGCCGGCGTCATGGCTGACCCGCTCTACCCATTCCTACAGGCTCGCCTGGCTGAGGACCGGCCGGAGGCAGAGCGAATCGAACGCACGCTTAAAGGTTTGCGAATCTACGCGGCCCAGGTCGCGGAACGTTACCCTCCGGACGTTTGAAGCCATGTGCAACGACCCTGAATCGCCATCCGGCAGCGCCGGCGACCACGCTGATTGCGACAGCACTACGGAAGCGTGCCCGCATTGCGTCTATTGGAGCGAGGATCATAGCACCGAGGTCAGCCGGTCGATGAACGACTATGCCGTCAGCAGCCAGCATTCGGGCTTTACCCGTCAGTACCGCTTCACGGCCAATCTAAGCTCGGACGAGATCATGATTACGCTCATCCTGGAATGGGGCAGCCTGGGTCCCGGCCTGACGGAAGCCCATAAGCGTGCTATACAAAACGCCCTCAAGACGGACTGCGCCAGCGCCTGGTCCAACCAGCACTCGGTTAGGGTGACCGATCCGATCTGCGGGGAAAAAACCCTGCCGATCAAATTCCAGGTGCTTTGGAAGCCCGACGATACCAGCGACTCGCGGCATTACCGCATCAATCTGACCAAAAGCGGCACGCGCTCCGGCGTCAATGACGACTATGCCGATTTCGATCACGACGACGGCCTGGCGAACAATTCGTGGGTTCTCAAACACGAATTCGGACACCTTTTCCTGTTACCGGATGAGTACTTTTATTCCGGCGTGAGCTCGGCAACGATAACTTACCAGCTGGCCGACGGTACGACCCAGGTCGTCACGCTGGAGCCGTCATCGGGTATCATGAAGGCGCGGGGTGATTTGAATTTTCACCAACGATACTACTATTTTACCGCGCTCGAGGCCCAGGCGCTCCTGCGGACGGCGTCCGGCCGCAACGTCGTATGCGCAATCGTTTGACGGCATTTATCGCTGCGGCTTCGGTTGGCGCGGGCGCGGGCCCTGCACTGGAGGAGACTATGGCGGTCCAAAATATCAATGGCGTGCGGCTGACGCTCACAGCACCCGACGCCGTCCATCCTGACGTGCTGGACACCAAGCATCCCGACCACGACCCGCTTGCGGTTGTGGCCGAGCTGGTGTTCGAGAACATCAGCCCGGCGCCGCTCAAACTCCCGCTCGAGGAGATCGGCAATGGCCTGGTCCGGATCTATTTGGTCGAGGACCAGCCGACGCCCCTGGTCGATAACCGGATCCCGCCACCGCCGGTCGATGGCGCGGTTGCTACGCTCCTGCCTGGAGCAAACCATGTGGAACGTCGCCGGATCGACTGGCCGCCGATTCTGTCCCGGCCGACGCAAGCTGCGCCGGTGTCCCTGACCTTCTGTCTCGAGTGGCAGGCGGACTGGCTGCGAGCGGGCAACTATGCCCCTGGTGCCGTCCAGTGGAACGCCGACTTCAAGCTCTGCGAGGTCGTTGAGGTTTCGCTCGAGGCCGAGCGGCCGCGCCATCAGTGAGCGACCAGCAGGATCGGCTCGAGCGCCTCGCTTGCGATCAGGCTTCGATTTACGTAGCCTAATAAAGGTTGATGGTTCCCCGCCAAGGGGATGAAAACGGGAACAGGGTGCGCGTTGGTGTGACCGATGCCAAGCCCTGGCTGCCCCCGCAACTGTATCTTGCCATTTCACAATCCGAATCCTTATGACTTCCGTTAAGCCGGCCCGCGGCCGGGGAGGCATCGCGGCCCTGCTGCTGATGCTGGCGGCGGGGCTCGGCTTGGTTCTGATCCTGGTCCGCCCCCCGACCGCCCAATTCGTCGCCGGCGGCACGCTCGGCAGTACCGAGGTCAGCGGCCAAACCTTTCCCAAGTGTCTGCTTGATCCACTGGGTCAGGGCCATACCCTTAGTGCACCGCCGCAGCGCATCGTCTCGGGTATTTTGGCGGGCGACGAGATGCTGGCCGAGCTGGTCAAGCCGGCCCGCTTGGTGGGCGTGACCCATCTGGCGGATGCCCCCGGTATCTCCAATGTGGCCGGGCATTATCCCAAGTCCATCGCGCGAATTCAGGCCGAAGTCGAGACCATGCTGGCACTTAGGCCCGATCTGGTGCTGGTTTCCACGCATACCAATGCCATCACGGTACGTTTGCTTATGCGGGCCGGGGTGGCGGTGGCGCGTTTCGCCGCCTTCGACAGTTTTGCTCAGATCGCCGACAACATCCACACCCTGGGCGAGATCGTCGGTGCCCCGGCCCGAGCGGCGGCGGTGGTGGCCAATATGCAGTCGCGCTTGACCGCAATCCAGCAGCAGGTAGCCGGCCGGCCGCGCCCGCGGGTGCTGTATTACAGCCTGAGCGGCAATACCGGCGGCCCGGGCAGCCTGACCGATGAGATGGTGCAACTCGCCGGCGGTTATAACGTTATTCGCGATACCGGTATCACCGGTTACCGGCGCATCACGCCGGAATTGGCAATCACCCTGCAGCCGGAGGTTATTCTCATGAGCGGCTGGTCCGGCGGGGAGGGTGAGGCGACCACCAAGCTGCTGCGCGAGGATCCGGCCTGGCAGCGGGTGCCCGCGATTCAGCGTAATCGCGTATATGCCCTGCGGGGGGGCTGGGTGACCTCGGGCTCCCAGTTCCGCGTGGCCGGCGTGGCAGCGGTGGCCGAATTACTGCATCCGGAGGCCTTCGATGACTCGCCGTCCTGATGCCGCTCACCTGCCCTGGATCACGGGCGGGTTTGCCCTGGTGCTGGGACTGACCATGCTGGCCGGGGTGCTGACCGGTCCGGCGGTCATCGGGCTGACCGATCTCCTGAATTTGCTGGTCCGGCCCTGGCGCGGCCTGTGGCAAGCCGGTGGGCTGCCGCCGCTGGACTGGCAGGACACCATTCTCTGGCAGGTACGTCTGCCACGGGTGCTGACCGGGGCTCTGGTGGGCGCCGCCTTGGCGGTGAGCGGCGCGGTCTTGCAGGGGGTGTTTCGCAATCCGCTGGCCTCGCCCAGCGTGCTGGGAGTTGCCTCGGGTGCCTCCCTGGGGGCGGTGATCGCCATTTTCTTCGGCCTGGCAGCCACCCAGGCTTGGGCGCTGCCGGTATTTGCTTTTGCCGGGGCCCTGCTTACCCTGTTCCTGGTCTATGCCATCGCCACCCATCGCGGCCATACCCCGATCGGCACGGTGCTGTTGGCCGGCATTGCCGTGGGCGCCTTCAATACCGCCATCAGTTCGTTCGTACTGGCCCTGGCCCTGGAGCGCTGGGAAGTGGGGCGCAGCATCGTCTACTGGACCATGGGCGGGCTCGATGGCCGCACCTGGGATCATGTCCTGCTGCTCATGCCCATCGTCGCCGCCGGCCTGGCGCTGGTGCTGGCCTTTCAGCGCGAGCTGGATGCCTTGCTGGTGGGCGAGGTGCATGCCGTGGCGACCGGCGTGGATGTGGCCCGGACGCGCTTGGTGCTGCTGGTGACCACGGCCGTTCTGACCGGCGCCGCCGTGTCGGTGGCCGGCGGCATTGGGTTTATCGGTCTGGTGGTGCCGCATATGGTGCGGCTATTGATCGGGCCGCATCATCGGGCATTGCTGCCGTTATCGGCCTTGGGCGGCGGCTTTGTGCTGGTTGCGGCGGATCTCACGCTGCGCAGCGGCTTTGCTGAACACAATATTCCCCTGGGCGTGGTCACCGCGGCGATGGGTGCGCCGTTTTTCTTGTTCCTGCTGTTGCGGCAGCAGGGACGCATGGGGTAATCGGACCCGACCAGTGGCGCCAGCTGCCAGCCGGCGCCAGGTCGAGTCGGGCCCAGGTCACAGGCGGAAACGTCTGCGCGCCTAGGCGCCGATACTCACTTAGGCAGTACTCAAGACATTGCTGTTGACCTGGACGCGCAAGGTTTTGGCCAACTCGTCAGGGGCTTGGTAGCTGCTTGCCTTGACGGTATCGACATGGATGTACTCGGCCTCGGCATGCTCCTGAGTGAATGTCACTTTGACAAAACCCCGGTGGTACAAATTGGCGTACTCCAGCCCCGGGACAATCTGGGTCAGGGCGGCCGCGAGCTGGGCCGCATCGGTGGCACTCAGGGCAAAGCTTTCCGGCCCCTCGAAGCCGGGCGATGAGACCGAAGTCCCTGCAAACTCGACCCCTGCCGGCACCCCGTCTGTGCCATCGCTGCCATAGGTGGCGAGATTGAGTCCCCAGCTGTTGTGCGAATCGCCGGACAGGACGACCAAGTTCTTGGCCTGTTGCGCTGCCGCGTTCAGGATGGTTTCGCGGGCGGCAAAGTAGCCATCCCAGGCATCCGGGTTATACGGCACCAAGGGGTTTTGGGTGGGATCGAGCAGGGCTTGCTGTTCCGCCGAGCGCGCTGCCTCAGGTGTTTGCAGGGCGGTCATGTAGGCGGTCAGCGCGGCGTTGAAGCCCTCGGCGTTGGGTGTGCCGTCGGCATTCAGGGCATTGGCCAGGATGGACTGGGGGATCACGACCCGCCCCATGATGACTTGCTGGCCCAGCACTTCCCAAGTGGCAGTAGAGCTCTGCATGCCCGTCACCAGCCAGTTCATCTGCGCTTCGCCGAGTAGTTGGCGATCCGGGGCGATCACCTTGCTGGCGAAGTCCGGATCGGTCAAGGCCAACTGTTCATCCCGTGCGATCAAGCGGGTGTCCAGCATGTGCAGCGTGAGCAGATCGCCATAGGCGAACCGCCGATAGATTTGCAGCGGATTGTCAGCCTCCTGCTGGCGGATGGGAAGCCACTCATAGTAGGCCTGCACCGCATCAGCCCGCCGGCTGGCAAAATCGCCCTCGCTTGGGTCGTGATTTTCGGCGCCGGTGGCGTAGGCGTTATTCGCGACTTCATGGTCATCCCAGACAACGATCCACGGCACTTTGGCATGCAGGGCCTGCAAATCCGGATCGGAGCGATATTGCGCATAACGCCGGCGATAATCATCGAGACTGAACAGTTCGGTAGGCGGATCGACCACCCGGCCTAATGCCTCGGCATCCTGGGAGGCATATTCGCCGACCCCATACTCATAGATATAGTCGCCGACATGCAGAACCGCATCGTAATCATCCTGGGCGGCTAGCTGGTAGACGTGGAAATAGCCGGCGGGATAATTCGAGCAGGAAAACAGGGCAAACTTGGCTTGGCTGATATTGCCGGTGGGCAGGGTTTTGGTGCGGCCGACGGGCGAGGTTTGCGCACCCACCTTGAATCGGTAATAGTAGGTCTGGCCGGCATTCAGTCCGGCGGCGTCGACCTTGACCGTAAAATCCCGTGCGGCGGAGGTCTGGAAATCACCCTGACTCACAATTTGGGAAAAGGCTTCGTCCGCAGCCATTTCCCAGGTGCCGGTTACTTCGCTGACAGTGTCCAAATCTGCAGGCAGGGTGCGGGTCCACAAAATAACCCGATCGGTCAGGGGGTCGCCGCTGGCTACACCGGCAGTGTAGTCGATCGTCGGGGCGGTCTGCTCGCCATTTCCGGACGCATTGTCATTATTGTCGTCATCATCGCAGGCCGACAACGAAATCCCGGTTGCCGCTGCCAAAGCACTGACAGTCAGTCCCTTAAGGAAATCACGACGTGAATGAATTGGGTCTTGGGCCATCATTAGCTCCACAAAGTCGAGGTTGGATCAAAGCATTTGCCAGTCTGCCTTGGCTTTGTTACACCCCGATGTTGGCCTGGCCGACAGTACCTGCCGCAGTCGTGGCCCCATACCCGCCCGGCGGCGAGCGCGGCAGCGCCGCTGCCGCGCGGGTTGCAGCCTCTCGGCGAGGCGCGGGGTCACCGGCGTTAATCGGTTAATGGTTGCAGATTCAGTACCCCGAGAATATCGGCCCACGCGGCATATTTGAAATTCTGGGCGCCTTGCGGGGTATTCCGGTCATCCTGCGCGACGAACAGGCCGCCGGGCCAGCCGGGCAGGGCGTTGCTCGCCAACGCGGCGATGCCATCGGTCTCGCTGACCGCATCGATGCCGGCCGTCGGGTTCTCCCCGAGGCGGAAGCTGCCCCGATAGCGGCTGTTGAGGGAGAACACCGCAAAGGAGCTGTCTCCCTGACTGGAGGCGAGTAGCCAGCCCTCACTCGGTTTGCCGGCAGCAGCCGGTATCAGCGCCAGGCCCTCGATATCAGCTACTAAGGGAACATCGGCAAGCCGGGCAAATGCCGTGCGTTCATTACCCGTTGCCGGATCCGCTGCATAGCGCCAAATACCGACGGTTTCTTCAGCGACATACAACATCCCGGTACGGTCATCGCCGACACAGCCTTCGGCCACCGAGCCGATCTGGCCGCTGCGTACTTGGGTGAGCACCGGCTCGGCATCCGCAAACTTGATCTGGAACTGCCGGAATGCCCCGCTTTTGCCGGTGACAAAGGCGTACAGGGGCGCCGCCGTTTGAGCGGCGGGCTGGATCAGGCAAAAGCCGTAAGGATCGGCCAGCTCGAGGCGGTGCCGACCGGCCGGGGTCAGCTTGCCTGTAGACGGCTCCAAAAAGAAGAATACCAAGGCCTTGCGGCTGCGTTCGGTCGCTCCCACCAGGACGCGTTGCTGGTCAGCCACCGTAACGCTGCGCAAATCCACATTATTGATCCGGCCGGCTGGCCGGTAATCGACCACGGCTCCGTCCAGGTCGTACACATATAAACCGGCTCGCTTATCGGTCCCGAGCACCCAGCTCGCTGCCGGCGCCTGCCGATTGAACCAGATCGCCGGGTCATCGGCGGCATCATCCCGACTCTCGACGGGCGTTGTCTCCACCCGCGGTTCGACACTCGGATAAGCTGCGGTTGGCGCAGTATGACGCTCGCAAGCCGCCAGTCCGCTAGCCAGGGCGAGCGCTAGCAGCGCCCGCCCGTGCCAGGTCTTGTGCATCGTTCTCACCTCCTCAAAAGGCCGCCCGCACGACCAGCCGTGCCCAGGGCCCGGTTTCCTCAAGCTCGATCTCGCTCACCTCCGGCGAGCCGTCAATCCGGTCCTGCAAGCTGTCGAAACCGGTCTTGCGTTCGACTTTGGTTTGATCGAGCAAGTTGCTGCCGGTCAGGCGCACCAGCCAATTGTCGCCGAAGCGCTTTTCCACGAACGCTTCCAGGAAGCCATCGCGGTCCTGCGTGCCGACCTCGTCCGGCTCCAGGTCGAGCATCTCCCCCTGGTCCTGATAACTCATCCCGAAACTGAACTGCCAGCGCGGTAATTCGTGGTTGAAACCGACGTTGAAGACATGCGAGGGGGTCAGGTTGAAATCGCGCTCCTCACCGGTGAATTGATCGGTTACCTCGGTTTCGATGAGGGCGGCGTTGCCGAACAACGAGGTATTCGGCAGCCGGAAGGCGGTGAGCGGCGTACTGACATCGAATTCCACCCCATACAGTTTGCCGTCGCCAACATTGCTGTAGGTAAAGACATCGAATGCGTCCTCACCATCGACCTGATCCTCGCCCGTGTCCCGCAGCTCGATTAAGTCGCTGATGTCCCGATAGAAAACATTGATCCCCGCAATGCCCCGGCCGGCATAGAACAGCCGCTCATAGCCGACATCGATCCCCCAGGCCGTCTCGACTTCCAGATTCGGATTGCCACGGGTGACGGCATCGTCATCGGGGGTTTCCTCGGCCTCAAACGGGGTGAGCTGGTTGAAATTCGGCCGCCGCAGGGTGCGTGCTGCCGAGAGCCGGAGCCGATCATAGTCCGTTACGTCAAAGCGATAATTCAGGCTGGGATTGACATCCGTATAGGTATTGCTGGTGTGGGTTTCAAGCGCGTTTTGATTGCGCCCCGCCAAATCCGTATATTCCACCCGCAGGCCATGTTCCAGGGTCAGCCCGCCGATCGCCATGGGATTCCAGGTATGCATGACATAGCCTGCGACAGTGTTTTCATCGATCTCGAATACGCCGCTGGCCGGGGTTTCTTCCTCCAGACCCGCATCACCGACCTCAAATTCGCGCAGGGATTCATCCCGATCCCGCAGCCGCACTAAACCGCCCAAATCGATGGTCTGCGTCGCGACCGCCGACCAGGCGACATCAACATTGATCTCCGTTTCCCGGTCTAGGGTATCGATGGTTTCGCGGGCCGTCGCGCGCTCGTCCGCTTCGAGATCGAATTCGTTTTCTGTCTCCGTGATGTCGTTATCGAAGCGCCCATGGGAAACACCGGCTTGCAGGGTGATGGTCGGGGTTATGCGTTGCTCGGTTCCCAGATCGATCTCCCATTGCGTCTGCTCGATGTCCTCGAGCTGGGTCTCGCGTCCTAGCGGTGTAAACCGGCCGGCATCGATATTGACCTTTTCATCGCGGAACTTGGCCAGGTCGCTCACCTCGGGTTCGTACAGCTCGACGAATTCTTCTTCGGTGCGGTCGGTGAAAATAAAAAAGCCGTCCAAAGTCCAGCGACCCACCCGGCCGTTTTCGAAGTCGAAATCCCAGTTCAAGGCCGTGTCATCACTATCGCGGATATCGCGCTCTGTGACAAATTCCTGGAGCTCGCCTGCCTCGAACACCGTGGTTTCCTTGTTTTTCGGCGTGCGCCTTTCGGTGAAGCTGGCCGAGAGCAGATAGGCGAGATCGCCGGCCTGGCCACCATAGGTCAATGAGCCACGCCCTCGTAACTTGTCATCGATATCCCGCATGGCATCGCCTTCATAATAGGCCCCGCCCGCAGAGGCATACAGCCCCCGGAATTCCAGGGCGTCTTTGAGAATGATGTTCACAGTCCCGGCGATGCCCTGGGAATCCAAGCGCGCCGACGGCGAGCGCACGATTTCGACGCGCTCCACCAGTTCCGCTGGAATCCGATCGACGAACACACTACGGTTGGTGCCTGCCCCCGGAATGCGTTCCCCATTGATCAGCACTTGGGTAAACCCCGAAGGCAGTCCGCGCAGCTGCGGCGCATCGTATTCGCCCACATCACTGCTGAAGGCAACCCCGGGAACCCGTTTGAGCATATCACCCACCGATTCCGGCTCGTACCGCTGAAAGAATTCCTGCCCATAAGTCAGCACAGGGTTAACGTCCGGCGCCCGGTTGCGATGAATCGCTTGGCCGAACACCGTGATCTCGGATAACTGCCGGGCCTCATCAGTAGAATCAGTGACCTCCTGCGCCAGGCTGATCGGGGTAATGGCGGGTAACATGCCGACCAGCAACAAGCCAGCCAAACCACGACCGAACGGAAAAGGCCGCAGCGAACGAACTATGCAGAACAACATAAGCGCTCCTTAAGGCAATTGGCTGAAGATGCGGTTTAATCAATGAGGCCGGCAGGTTATCGGTCAGGGGTTACAGCTTCGTGACGGGGAGCAGGTGGCAGCGGGTTCACGCGAGCCACCACCGGCGCAGATAACGCTTGCCGAGCAGGCTGATGCCGAGCACGGCCAGGACGGCCACCAGCCAGCCCAGCGCGGCCAGCAACGAGGGTTGGCTCAAGGTCTGGCGGATTCCCTGGGTCAGCAACACCACGATGACGGTGATCGGCAGCAGGCCGAGGGTCGTGCCGAGCAGGAATTGCCAGGTGCGCAGACGGGCGGCGCCACAGGCCAGATTCACGACCAGGGCCGGCGCGATGGGGATGGCATGCAGCCAGAACGCACTCCAGATGCCGTGTGTGCGCATCAAGTGGTCTATCCGCCGCAACAGACGGCCCCCCAAGCGCTGCGGTAGATGGCTGCCCAAGCGTTTGCCACCCAAGCGTTTGCCAAGCAGATAAATCAGCGTGGCGCCGATGATGCCGCCTGCCCAGCCGAGTAAGATCGCCGGCACGGGCGGCACTAGCAAAGCAGTGGCACTCACCATCACGGTGAACGGGATGGCCAGCACATGCCCTACGACCAGGCCGAGCAGAAGCAGCCCCAGTTGGGGGCCGGCAGGGTTGGCGGCCGCCATAAGGGCGGCCAGACGAGGGGCATCCAGATCGGCACATACATGCCAGACCAGCAGTAGCCCCAGCAATCCCGTCACGGCGAGCCACAGGCGCCAGCGTCGGTACGGGGGCGCCGGCTGAATGGGGGATGGCGGCCTGGACTGGCGCATTGGCTTGTGTCTAGCTATTGAATACACGGGTTATGTGGCCTATACATGAGGGCCGGCGAGCCGCTGGAGCAGAGCGTTCTAACCTTATTCGTTATGCCCGGGGTGGACCGCTTTAGTGTGTAGGCGTTTTGTTACACGCCAATGATGGCATGGGCTGTAGTCGACCGGGTGACCGTCTCCATTGGCATCGCCCTGTATCCTGAGCTTGGTGACACGGTTCACGGCCTCCTCAAGGCCGTTGGCACCGCGCTTTATCTAGCCAAGGAAGGTGGCCGCAATCGAGTGGTCGAAGCCAATGCCCTCGAGCACCCCCAAAGTCAGCGAGTAGCTCATTGGCTACCGCCTAGGGCTGAGCTGACCGGCGCTGGCGCGTCTACAGTCTTGCTATGGACGCCATCTCGACCTGATTCTTTGGCGCCATAGAGGGCGTCATCTGCTGTCCCCAGTAGCGTATCCAGCCCGGCCTCACCATCTTCCGTACACGTGACCCCGATGCTGATCGTAATCGATATTGTCTGGCCCTCATGCTCCGTGGCTGTTTTGGCCGCGCTTCGACGCAAACGCTCTGCTACCTCCAGGGCAAACGGCAAGGATGTCTCCGGTAGCAATACAGTAAACTCTTCGCCCCCCATCCGGGCCAGCAGGTCGCCAGCCCGCAGCTCCAAATTCAGTGCCTCCGAAAGCCTGATAAGCACCTGATCGCCTGCCAAGTGACCGTAGGTATCGTTGATCCATTTGAAGTGATCGATATCGAGGATCAGTACAGCCAAGGGATGTCCATAACGACGTGCTTGGGCCACTTCCCTCTCGCCTGCCTCGATAAGATAGCGCCGGTTCGGTAGCCCGGTAAGCTCGTCGTGATAGCTGAGATAGAGGATCTCGGCCTCCTTCTCCCGGCGCTCGCGGACATTCAGGTTCCAGTTGCGCAGGGAGAGGAGCCAGGAGAGGAGCATCACCAACGAGAGCAGCAGAGCCGCCAGCGCCGTACTGCCAGCCAGTTGCCGTTGTTCGGCCAGCCGCCCGCGCACATCCTCCTGCAGCAGGTTGCTGATCGCTTCGCTCCCCTCCCGCATCGCATTGCGATTACGGATATACGGCCACTTCCCCAGGATGGACTTGGCAGCTTCCTTCTCGCCCTGTACCAGCCGCTCGAAGACGCGCTGATGAAAGGCCTCGGCTTCTTCAAGCCGCGTCTTCAGGCGTTCCGTTACCTTGGCTACTGCCGGATTCAAAGTCATCTGTTCGATGCGGGTCAGCGTGCTCCTGGCTTCCTGTCGATGCTCCTGATGCTGCTGTCGCCAGTTGAGATCGCCGCTCTCAGCAGCTAGTCGCACCGAGGTCTGCATGCCCTGGATGTGAAACGGCAGCTCGCCAGCGGCACGCTCTAGACTCAGTTGAGTCTCCTCGAGCTGTGCCAGCGTCTGCTGCGTATGGACAACGTTCCAGAGGAGAAGGAGGAGCAGGAGGGCCGTAATGGCGAACGAGGCCAGAAGCCAGCGGTTTCTGGCCTTCGAGGCAAAAGCTGCACCACCCGCCATCAACCCGGGTTACTCCCCGAGCCACTGATCGACGCGATCCTTGTTGCGCTCCATCCAGGCCCGGGCCGCTTCTTCCGGTGTTCGATCCGGCTGTTCCACAAGCAGCATCAGCTCTTCCATGTCCTCGACTTCCCAGGAGAATCGCTTGAGAAAGGCGTGCACGCGGGGACGCTCCTCTGCCAGATTCTCCCGAGCCAGGGTGTGGATTCGCTCTGTCTTGCCAAACCCTCCACGCGGGTCCTCAAGGTATTTGAGGTCCCACTTGGCAAATTTCCAGTGCGGCGTCCAGGCGGTTACGACGACCCAGCGGCGTTCCTCGATGGCACGTCCGAGGACCTCGGTCATGGTAGAGTCACTGCCCGAAACTAACTCGAACCCTTCCAGCTCGTAGGTCTCCAGAACGCCTTCCGTCTGCTGCATGATGCCGGCCTCGGGATCGACCCCGATAATCTTGCCGTCGAATTTCCCACGATGTTCGGCAAGCTCGCCGATGGTCTCGACCTCCACGTATTCGGGAACGGCCAGCCCGATACGGGTTCCCTGCAGGTGGGGTCCGAGGATCTCCAGGCTATCGCCATGCTCCCGCCGTTGGTCACGCTGCAAGGTGGGTAGCCAGGCCGCGACGCTGGCATCTACGTCTCCGGAAGCCACCGAGCCCCAGAGGGCTGTCAAGGGGACGGAGAGCAGCTCCACGGATTCCCCCAATCGTTCGGTGATCACGGCCTTGACCAAGTGGGTGCTCGCAATCTCCGAGTCCCATGGGACGTAAGCCAGCCGTACCGGCTCCTCGGCGTCTTGCTGGGTGTTCTTCCCATTTGCCCTTTCCTCCGAGCAGGCGGAGAGTAGCGCGCCAAGCAGGAGCAAGCTGACTACCGCTCCTCCAGACAAGAAGCGTGAACGGGTCAAGAAACACATGTGGGCACCTTACCAGATGCGGCGCCAGAACGCGCCGTTATCCTTCAATTATAGGTTGCTGCCCCAATGGCGTAAATCGGAATGTGGTCCCCAAGCCTGGCAACCAGCCTCGCCGTATGCACCAACCGTTTAACACCAACCGTTTAAAGACACCCATATAATTTGCTTGGGCAAGGGACGGACCCCTCGATGCCCCCTCACCGTATCAGCCCCCAGCGCCGCTG
>CAYFSA010000061.1:1783-15969 GCA_964345605.1 uncultured Ectothiorhodospiraceae bacterium | reverse complement strand
TCGGCGTGGGGTAGGGTCGGTTTTAACCGACCGCGGCGCCTGCCTGGAGGCTCGGCGGGGCGGGTTAAAACCCGCCCTACTCATTGTCCGCCAGTGCCGCTTTGCGACTGCGCTCGAGCACGGCGCCGAGCGTCTCCACCACATAATCGATCGCATTGCGGGTCGGGTAGATAACCGTGGGCACGCCTAGCCGTTTGAGTGCCATTCCCTCGTCATCGTCGCGGGCGACGATGGCGAGGTCGCCCGTATATCCCTGCTCGCGCAGCACCCGGTACAGGGCGCGGTTGGATTGGAAATCGGGCAGGGTGCTGATGATCCAGGCCGTGCGGCTCAGGGGCAGGCTGTGCAGCAGTTCGGGGTCGGTGCTGTCGCCGAAGTGCACCTGAACCCCCTTTGGGCGCAGCAGCGCAGGCACCTCGGGATTGAAATCCACGCCGATGACGGTGAAGCCGGCCTCCTTCAGGCCCAGGGCAAGACGCGCCCCGTAGCGCCCCAGGCCGAGGACCACTGCGTCGATCTGTGCCGTTGCGCTGCCCGCCTGCTCTATGGCCCGCTCACGGAAGGGCTGGCGCCGCTCGAAGCCCCGCAGCCAGGGGGCGAGCCGGTCGTACAGGGGATGTGAATAGAGAATCATGTAGGTCGACAGGGCGATGGTGACGATGCCGACCAGGGTCGTGAGTCCGAGCGTCGACACGCCGACATGGCCGAGCGAGATCCCCATGGCGACGAAGATGATCGAAAATTCACTGATCTGGGCGACCGTGAGCCCGGCCAGAAAGCCGGTACGGCGACGATATCCCATATAGCCCATGATGGCCATGACAATCAGTGGGTTGCCGATCAGCACGAACAGCGACAGGACCAGGGCCGAGCCCAGCTCGCCGCCCAGGGTCGAGAAATCGAGGCGGGCGCCGAGATCGATGAAGAAGAACAGCAGCAGGAAATCCCGAATCCCCGTCAGCCGGGCACTGACCGTGTCCCGGTACGGGGTCGAGGCCAGCGAGAAGCCGGCGAGAAAGGCCCCGGCCTCCTTGGAAAAGCCGGCCCATTCGCCGAGCGCCGCGAGGCTCGTACCCCAGGCGATGGCGAAGATCAGCAGCAGTTCCTGCGAGCGTGCCACGAGCACCAGCACCCGCGGCAGCGCATAGCGCATCAGGCCGTACAGCAGTATCGCCGCGACCCCGGTGCGCAGCAGCATCAGGATGAGGGTTGGCGCGCCGGCATCCTGACCTGCCGCCAGGCTGCTCATGGCCATCATGGCGATCACGATCGCCAGGTCCTGAACGATCAGAAAGCCCACCGCGATGCGCCCGTGCAGGGAATCCAGCTCGCGCTTGTCGGAGAGCAGCTTGACGATGATGATGGTGCTGGAGAAGGTCAGGGCTACCGCGACATACAGTGCCTCCAGCAGCCCTTTGCCCAACAGCAGGAGCAGGATGAAGCCGATGGCAATGGTAAAGCTGAGCTGACCGAGCCCGGTTGCCAGGGCCACCGGGCCGATCTCGCGGACATTGCGCAGATCGAGCTTGAGCCCCACCAAGAACAACAGCAGCGTCACCCCGAACTGCGCCAGCAGGTCGATCTGATCATGGGCGCTGACCAGGCCCAGGACCGCCGGGCCGGCCACGATACCGACGGCGATATAGGCAATGAGCACCGGCTGGCGCAGGCGAATGGCCAGGGCGCCGGCGCCGGCTGAAATCAGCAACAGGAGCGCGAGTTCGCTGTAGGTCGCGTGCATCCGTCGGTCATTCGGGGCGGCTGAGACGAGGTTGCGCAGGCATCGCCATTCAGCCGTCCGCGTCCAGGGGACTTACAAACCCCTGCGGCTTAAGTGCTAGGATCGAGCCATCGAGCTGATGGAGCAGGCTTTCCGCCGTATTGCCAATGAACAGCCCACGCACCCCGGTGCGCCCAAGCGTGCCCAGCACGGTCAGATCGGGGGCTATTTGGGTGGCCAGGGTCGGCACGACCTGGCGGGCATCGCCTTCCAGGAGATGCAGCTTGGGCTGCAGGTAAGCCATGGCTTCATGGCCCAAATGGTCCTCCAGGGCCTTCAGCAGGCGGTTCATCGCGTCATGGTGACGGGCCCACTTGGCCTGGGCATAGGCGCGAATCTGGGCCTCGGAGACATCGATCATGGCGCTGTGCATGACGGCCTCGCCGACCGCTTTAGTCCAAGCGTTGACAAGATGCAGCTCGGCCAGCTGGGCGATTGCAATCGTCGCCGCCGTCGTTGCAATCCGCAGATTGAGCTCGCCGCGCACCGCAAGCTCCGGCGCCGAACCGAGCTCATCGACATCGACCGCCGCGAGGATGCAGCGATAACCGGCCGGGGCTGGCGGATCGAGCAGCCAGATGGCGCACGGGCATTTGCGCAGCAGATGCATGTCCTCGCTGCCCTTCAGGCGCGCGAGCAGGCCGGTTGTCGGCTCGGGGACTTTGACCAGCAGGTCGTAACCTTCCCTGACCACCAGCCTGGAAAGATCAGGGAAGGTGCGTCCGACCAAGGCGCGGACCTCAAGATGGACTCGCTCCTGCCAGGGGGCGGCGACCGCCTCGAGCCGGTGTGCCTCGGCCTCGAGCCGGGCGCTGCGTACAGCCTCGGGGGATAAGCCGATCTCCTGCAGATCATCGATCGGCAGGGGGGCGATCAAGCCGACCACGGTCAGGGTAGCTTGATGGTCTTCCGCGAGCCCCACCGCCCGTTCCAGGATGGTGGCAGCGAATTCGCTATCGGGCAGCAGACAAAGGATTTTTGAGAACGATTTTATGGGCATAAACCGCATCCAGTTATGACGCTCCGGGTTGTGGCAGGCTGGCCTGCAAAGCCGGGGCATAAACCCCGTCAGGAACACTTACTGCAAAGTATAGGCCATAGAGGCTTTGGTTGCGAGGTGGTAAGGCAGGCGCTGCCGGCGTTGGCCGCGGCCCATCCGCGGGTAGCGAATCTTTGGGGTGTCCGGTTGGGTTAATCAGCTCAAGCACAGGATCATTTCGTCGTAGCAAGGGCCGGAGCGCAGGAAAGGTCCGACTTTGCGTTACGATGTCTGATGATTCATCTTAAAACAGGACATTTAATAATGGGCGCGAATACAGTTTTCGTAGCGCTGGCAGCCTTTTGCTGGGGGTTATCAGGTGGGATCGGCGGTATTCTCATGGCCGACGGCTGGGATGCATTTGTGGTTTCATTCTACCGGGGTGCGATTGGGCTATTGCTCGTGCTCGTCTGGTTAGGGCTGCGCCCGCTTGGCAGCGGCCTGGGTAATCGCCGATTATGGTTTTGGTCAGCGGTTGCCGGTTGCGGCGTAGCAGGCAACTTTGCGTTTTATTTTGTGAGCATCGCCCAGGGCAGTGTCGCGGTTGCAGCGACGTTAATGTATTGCGCACCCGTGTTCGTGTATCTGCTGTCATTTGCACTCAAGCTCGAAAGCCCCACTGCGCTAAAGTGGGCTGCGATCGCGGTGGTAATGCTTGGCATCATGCTGCTTACCCAAATTTACGACATCGGCGCGAGCGGCGTGACACCGATCGGCGTAGGCGCTGGGCTGCTTGCCGGCCTGTCCTATGCGGTATTCATTTTCGGCTTCAAGTATGCAGCTCCCCATGGCAGCCCGCAGGCGATTCTCTCGATCGCGTTCGCGGTGCTGGCCATCATCCTTATCTGGCCGGGCGATATCGACCAGATGGTTGTGGCCCTGAGCACACCGGCTTGGCCGCTGTTCGTTGGACTCGGTGTGCTCGGCGCGGGGTTGTCATTCGTTCTGTATGTGGTCGGCCTCAATCATACCGCCCCGGCCGTGGCCTCCATTGTGGCAATGGTCGAACCGGTCACCGCAGCGCTGTTCGGGGTCGTGATATTGAATCAAAATCTGGGCGGCCCCCAGATTCTCGGCATGGGACTGATCTTGATCACCGTGACCGCGCTGAGTGTGCATTCCAACAGCGGGCGGCCACCTGCCGCTTTACCTGGCGGCGCCAATCATGCAGACCGCTCATAAGCGTAGCCCCTACGCGCAGCTAGCAGCGCCGCCCCGTAAGCCGCCTCACTGTGCCTTGGCGGCAACGTCTCGACGCCCAGGGCCCGGGCGCGGATCTGCATGAAGGCCGGATTCGCCGCGCCGCCCCCGACGCTGAAGACCCGCCGCGGGGCGGCGGCACCGAGGGCCTGGAGCCGGGCGTAACCTTCGGCCTCTACCCGCGCCAGACCCTCGAGAATCCCCTGGAAGAAGTCCACCTCAGCAGCCGGGCGCGGCGTCAGGCGGGCAGTGAGCTGAGCATTGGCCACAGGGAACCGCTCACCGACACCGCTTAAGGGATAATAATCCAGACCCGTCGGCTGGTCCGGGCGCAGCAGCGGCGTCATCCGGTCGAGCTCGGCCTGGGTGAAAAACTGCTTCAATACCTGCCCGCCGCAATTCGAGGCGCCGCCGGCCAGCCAGCGCGCGCCCAGGCGATGGCTGTAGATCCCGTAATCCGGCGCATAGAGCGGCTGCTCGGTCAACACCTTCAGCGCCAGCGTGCTCCCCAGCGAGGTTACGGCATCCCCGCTGTGGTCGGCGCCAGTGGCGAGAAAGGCGGCAATGCTGTCGGTGGTGCCGGTGACGACCTTGGTCGCCGGCGCGAGGCCGAGCCCGGCGGCGACGCTGGTGGCAAGCGGCCGGTAAGGGCTGCCCGGCGGCAGCACCCGGGGCAGGCAGGCAGTCGGCAAGCCGAGGGCCGCGAGCCATCCCGGCCAGTGGCGATTGATGGGATCGTAGCCGAATTTCAGGGCATTGTTCTCGTCGCTGATACCGAATGCCCCGGTCAGTCGGCCGACCAGCCAATCCGCCTGACTGAGCACATGGGCAGGGGGTGCGGGGAATGTTTGCTGCTCATGCAGCCAGAGCCATTTGGCCGCGCCCGAGGTGGCGCCATGGGCGCCGCTGGTGGCAGGCGCGAGCTCGCGGATTCTGGCGGCCTGGTCGCTGGCACGGCTGTCGTTGTACATCAGGGCCGGCGCCAGGGGCTGGCCGGCGGCATCCGTGAGCACCAGGGTGCCGGAGGTGCCGTCGACAGCCAGGGCCTTTGCAGCGGGGCCAAGGCGCTCGGCAATCTCGCTCAGCACCTGGGTCACGGCGTGCCACCAGGCGGCGGGCAACTGCTCGCAATGCGTGCCGGCGACGCGGCTGGCAGGCAGCGGGGCATCGGTCTGGGCCAACAGCTCGCCGGCCTTGTCGATGGCGCAGGCCCGGCAGCCCGAGGTGCCGATATCGAGGCCGATGTAATAGCCGGTCATCCTCCAAGGACGCATGGGGGAAAAGCCAGATTACGGCAGCGTAACCGAGGGCGGCGCCTGCCAGCCCGGCTGGCGATGCTCGGCCACGACCGTGGTATAAATCCCGCCGCGGACATTAAAGGCTGCGGTCAGCCGCATAAAGCGGGGGGCTAGTAGGGCGACCAGATCGTTCAGGATCTGGTTGGTCACGGCCTCGTGAAAGGCGCCGTGATCGCGGAACGCGGCGATATACAGCTTCAGCGATTTGAGCTCGACGCACAGGTCATCCGGGACGTAGGCGAAGGTCAGGGTGGCGAAATCGGGCTGGCCCGTTTTCGGGCAGAGACAGGTGAATTCGGGAACCTCGATGCGGATGATATAATCACGCGCTTTTTGCGGATTCTCGAAAGTTTCCAGATGATGGCTCGGGTCGGCTGGCATGGTCGGCTCGTTACTCCGTAGACTGATTCACAACATGCGACAATTGCTGACTCAATGATATTACGCGTTGCAACCAAGCCTGCCTACCCTGGTTCGGGTCACCGGGGCTTAGGTCGCCGGGCAACCGCCATGAACTGCCGCGGCCGCCAGTTGGGTCGACAGGGTGGGCTGAGGCGCTGATGCGGTTAGCCAAAATCAAGCTCGGCGGGTTCAAATCCTTCGTCGATCCCACGACCATTCCCTTTCCTTCCAGTATGAGCGCGGTCGTGGGTCCGAATGGCTGCGGCAAATCCAATGTCATCGACGCGGCCCGCTGGGTCATGGGCGAGTCCTCAGCCAAGCATCTGCGCGGCGGCTCCATGGAAGATGTCATCTTCAACGGCTCAACTTCCCGCAAGCCGGTCGGCCGGGCCTTTGTCGAGCTGATCTTCGACAACAGCGACGGCACCCTGGGTGGCGAGTATGCCAATTACAACGAGATCGCCATCAAGCGTGTCGTCACCCGCGACGGCCAGTCTCAGTATTCGCTGAATGGCACCCGCTGCCGGCGCAAGGACATTACCGATCTGTTTCTGGGTACGGGCCTGGGCCCGCGCAGCTACGCCATTATCGAGCAGGGCATGATCACCCGCTTTATCGATGCCCGGCCCGAAGACATGCGGGTGTATATCGAGGAAGCGGCCGGGATTTCCAAATACAAGGAGCGGCGCAAGGAAACCGAGTCGCGCATGCGCCACACGCAGGACAATCTCGAACGGCTCGAGGATGTGCGTGCCGAGGTCGGGCGCCAGCTCGAGCATCTCCAGCGCCAGGCCGAGGCGGCCGAGCGCTATCAGGCTCTGGCGGCCGAGCGGGAGGCGGCGCGGGCCAATTTGCAAGCCCTGCGGCTGCGGGATTTGAATACGCAGGCGCAAGCCAGCGATGCCGAGCGCCAGCAAGAAGAAGCGGCCCTGGCTGCCCGGCAGAGTGAGCTCAAGGAGCTGGAAGCCACTTTGGAGCAGGCTCGCGAACGTCTGCACGAGGCCAACGAGGCGCTGGCCAGCGCCCAGGCCCGCTATTATGAACACGCCAGCGAAATCAAACGCCTGGATCAGGCCATCACCCATGCCCAGACCCTCTATGAACGCCAGACCCGTGAACTCGCTGAGGCCGAGGCGAGCTTGACCCAGGCCCAGACCGATCTCGACCAGGAGCAGGCTCACCTCCAGGAACTGGCGGCTGAACAGGCACGGCTTGAGCCCGAGCAGGAGCTGGCGCAAGCGGCCCAGGCGAGTGCCGAGGAGGCGTTGGCTATCGCGGCCCAGGCCGAGCACAGTGCCCAGCAGCGCTGGGAAAACCTGGCCGAGCAGCTGACCGAGCCGAAGCGGCGGGTCCAGGTGGAGCGCACCCGCGCTGAGCATGCCGAGGCGCAGCTGACGCGGGCGCGGGAGCAGGGCGCCAAGCTGCAAAGCGAGCGCCAGGCCCTGGATATTGCCGGCTTGGCGGCCCGGGTGGCCGAGCTGCAAAGCGAGGTGGCTACAGCCCAGGCAGCCACCCAGGAACGCGAAGCCGAGCTCGCGGCCACTGGGACGGCACTCGACGCGGCCCGGGCCGCGGTGCGTGAGCAGCAGAGCGCCCTGGCCGCCAAGCGCAGCGAACTGCAGCAATGTCAGGGGCGGCTGGCCTCGCTGGAGGCCCTGCAGCAGGCCGCCCTGGGTAAAGATGCCGCCGGCCTCGGTGAGTGGCTGGCCAGCCGTGGTCTGGAGGCGGCTCCGCGCTTAGGTGAATTATTGACCACCGAGGCCGGCTGGGAGCGAGCCGTGGAGACCGTGCTCGGCGAGACCCTGCAAGCGGTCTGCGTGGATTGCCTCGATGCCCATACCGAAGGGTTGGCTACCCTGGGCGATGATCCGCTGGTGTTGTTCGAGATCAGCGCACCTATGGCCACAGCCGGCGAGCCCGGGCAGCTGACCCAGAAATTGGCTGGCCCCTCACCGCTGGCGGGCTTGCTGGCCGGGATCATGACCGTGACGGATTTGCCCCAGGCGCTGGCCATGCGCGCCAAGCTACAGCCAGGGCAGTCCGTGATTACCCCGGATGGGCTGTGGCTGGGGCCGGATTGGCTGCGGGTCGGGCGTGCCGGGCAGACCGGGGTCGGTCTGCTGGCCCGTGAGCAAAGCCTGCGGGCGACACGGGCCGAGGCGGACCGGCTCGAGGCCGAGCATGCCCGGCTCAGCGAGGCCCTGGCCGCGGCCGAGACCGAGCAGGCGCGCCTGGAAACCGAACGTGACAGTCGGCAGGCGGCCGTGAACGCCGCGCATCGGGCGCAGAGCGCCAGCGAAGCCGAACTCAGTAAACAGCAAGCAGAGCATGAGCGGCAGACGCAGCGCCAGCACCAGCTCGACACGGCCATCGCTGAGCTCGAACGCGAGGCCGAGCAGCACGAGGCAGCCCTGGAAGAAGCCGAGACCCAGATCGCCCGGGCCGAAGCCGAAGTGGTCGAGCTGACGGCACAGGTAGAACACTTGCAGAGCGAGCGCAGTGAGCTGCGCGCGCAGGCTGAAACGGCCCGGCAGCAAGTGCAGCAACGTCAGCAAGCGGTGCATGAGCTGGCGAAGACCTTGACCGGGGTGAGCCGGCAACGTGACACGGTGGCGCAGACCATTACCCGGCTGCAAACTCAGCTCGAGCAGGCGCAAACCCGCCGTCAGAGTCTGGCCGACGCCCTGGCCGAGCAGGACACCCCGATCGCTGACCTGGAGGCGGAACGGGCTGTCTGGGCCGAGCGCCAGGCCCAGGCCGAACAAGCGGTTAACGCTGCCAAGGCCGAGGTGCAGAGCATCGAGCACCAGACCCGCGAGCGCGAGCAGGCGCGGGCGCAGAGCGAGCGCGAGCTGGAGCGGACCCGCGAGCGGGTCGACCAGCTGCGCATGGCCTGGCAGGAAGCCGATGTGCGGCGGCGGACCCTGATCGAAGAGTTGGCCGCCGAGGCGGTCGAGCTGGACCAGGTGCTCGAGCGCTTACCGGCAGACGCCCAGGCCGCTGACTGGCAGACCACGTTGGATGCCCTGGAGCAGCGCATCAAACGTCTGGGAAATGTTAACCTCGCGGCTATCGACGAATACCGCGAACTCAGCGAGCGCAAGGCTTATCTCGATAGCCAGTATGACGATTTAACCGGTGCCCTGGAGACATTGGAGCAAGCGATTCGTAAAATCGACCGAGAAACGCGCAATCGCTTTCAGACGACTTTCAATGCCATCAATCAGCGGCTGGGGCAGACCTTCCCGCGTCTGTTCGGCGGCGGCGAGAGTTATCTGGAAATGACCGGCGACGATATTCTCACGACCGGCATCGTGGTGATGGCGCGCCCGCCCGGCAAGCGGCTGGCCAGTATTCAGCTCATGTCCGGGGGGGAGAAGGCGCTGACGGCGGTGGCGGTGGTCTTTGCCATCTTTGAGCTCAACCCGGCGCCGTTTTGTATGCTGGACGAGGTGGATGCGCCGCTAGATGAGGCCAACGTCGGGCGCTTCGGCGAATTGGTGCGAGAAATGTCGCAGCGGGTACAATTTATCATGATCACACATAATAAAATTTCCATGGAGCTCGCGGACCACTTAATCGGTATCACTATGCGCGAACCCGGTGTGTCGCGCCCGGTGACAGTCGATGTCGAGGCAGCGGCTCAGATGGCGACAGGATAAGCGTATGGAATACCTACGGTGGATTTTGCTCGCAATCGGTATCGGTATCGTGGGGTTGATCTATTGGCTAGGCCGGCGCCAGCAAGCGCGGGCCGATTGGCAGGGGGGGCATGCCGCTGGGGGGACGGCACGGGCAAGCCGACGACCACGGCCGCGCCGCCAACGGCGGTCTGCGCGGCAAGAGGAGGCCGAAGCCGGAGCAGCCGCGACCGCAGCTGAGGACGAAGCTGCGCCCGTCTGGAACGGGTCAGCGGCACAGCCCGAGCCCGAAGCAGATACCGAGGCCACGGCCGAGCCGGTTGTTACTGCCCCACCGAAACCGGCAGCCACTGAGGCCAATACCAGCGCTGCCAGGGCGCCCGGTCAGGAACAAATCATCGTCGTGCATGTAGCCGCCCGCCGTGGGCGCCAATTAGCCGGCGAGGCCGTTCTAAAGGCCCTGGAAAAGGCGGGCCTGGAGCTTGGGGAGATGCAGATTTATCACCGGATGATGCCGAAAGGCAAGGGACAGGTGCCGGTTTTCAGTGTGGCCAACATGATCAAGCCAGGCACGCTCGACGCCGACACGATGCACGGGACCGTCACCCCCGGCGTGAGCTTTTTCCTGCGCCTGCCAGGCCCGCTAGTGGCGGTCAATGCCTACAATGTCATGCTAGGTGCGGCCACCCAGGTCGCCCAGGATCTCGATGCCCAGGTGCTCGATCAAGATCACGAACTGCTGACTCATCAAATGGTGGAGACGGTGCGTCAGGAATTAGGTGAGGGAGAAGGTATCACCAGCTAACCAAAAAAGCTGGCCTCCTGCATGGCAGGCTCGCAGTCTGTTGGCTTAGGAACCTTTGTTCTGCGAGCTTGCCCCTATCCTGCCAATACCCCTGCCATGAAACGTCAACACGCCCTAGCATGGGTTAAGCGAAATCACCCGTATTATTTTGCAGCACAAGGGTTTAAGCGTCAGCGCGGCGAACTACGCGGCGAAGTATGTTGGCGCCATCGAGAATGCGGTCAGGGTCATGATTGCGTATGATAGACCGTATTCCGATGACAATACCAACCGAGCAGCGATAACCCGCTTATGAGCACAACACCTAGCTACGACAACATCCGCGCCGTTGCCTGGCGCGATAATCACCTGAGCCTGCTCGATCAGCGGCGCCTGCCCAACGAGGAGACCTATCTGCATTTCGACGATGCCGGCGAGGTGGCGGCCGCGATTACTGACATGGTGGTGCGTGGCGCCCCGGCGATCGGCATTACCGCGGCCTATGCCGTTGTCCTGGCGGCGCGCGCCGCCTACCGGAATAATCCCGACGGTTGGCGCGGGGCCGTGGAGGGTGATCTGGAGCGCCTGGCCACAGCCCGGCCGACGGCGGTGAATTTGTTTTGGGCTTTGGATCGAATGCGCGAAGTGCTGCGCGGGCTGCCCGCCGGCGAGCCGGAGCCGGCTCTGCTGGCCACCGCGCAAAGCCTGCATCAGCAAGACATCGAGGCCAATCGCCATATCGGTGAATACGGCGCGGCACTGATCGAAGGGCCGGCAGTGCTGACCCATTGCAATGCCGGCGCGCTGGCCACCGGCGGCTACGGCACGGCGCTGGGCGTGGTGCGCAGTGCCTTCAGTCAGGGGCGTATCGCCCGGGTCTATGCCGACGAAACCCGGCCCTGGTTGCAAGGCGCGCGGCTGACCGCCTGGGAGCTGCTGCGCGATGGCATTCCGACGACGCTACTGTGCGAAGGCGCCGCCGCCAGCCTGCTGCGGGCCGGTAAGGTCCGCTGGGTGGTCGTCGGTGCCGACCGAATTGCCGCCAATGGCGATGTGGCCAACAAGATCGGCACTTACGGTCTGGCGGTATTGGCTCGCCAGCATGGCGTCAAATTCATGGTCGCCGCGCCGGTCAGCACGATCGATCCGCAGACCGCCAGCGGCGAGACCATTCCTATTGAGCAGCGGCCGGCAACCGAAGTGCTCAATGCCGGCGGCCGCATGGTTGCCCCGCCTGGGGCCGGGGCCTGGAACCCCGCCTTTGATGTCACCCCGGCGGCCTTAGTCGATGCCATCGTCACCGAGCGCGGCGTGGCCGAACAGCCGGATGCGGCCAAGCTGCGGGCGTTGCTGTCATGACGCGAGCGCGCTGAGTATGCTATGCTGATTTACTTTTAACACGCGCAAGTACAAGGCAATTTTCCCCGCGATGGTCGATTTCGCCCGAGAACTGTTACCCGTTAATCTAGAAGACGAGATGCGCCAGTCCTATCTGGATTACGCCATGAGCGTGATCATCGGCCGGGCGCTGCCGGATGTGCGTGATGGCTTGAAGCCGGTGCATCGCCGTGTTTTATACGTCATGCACGAGCAGAGCAACGACTGGAACAAGCCTTACAAGAAATCGGCGCGCATCGTCGGCGATGTCATGGGTAAGTACCATCCGCACGGCGACTCGGCGATTTACGACACCATGGTGCGCATGGCGCAAACCTTCTCCATGCGCTATGTGCTGGTGGACGGGCAGGGGAACTTCGGCTCGGTGGACGGCGATGCCCCGGCGGCCATGCGCTATACCGAAGTGCGCATGGCCCGGCTGGCGCACGAGATGCTCTCGGATATCGACAAGGAAACGGTCGATTACGTCGACAACTACGATGGCGCCGAGCAGGAGCCGAGTGTCTTCCCCACGCACCTGCCGAATCTGCTGGTCAACGGCTCCGCGGGCATCGCCGTGGGCATGGCTACCAATATCCCGCCGCATAATCTTACCGAAGTGATCAATGCCTGTATTGCCCTGATCGCTGACCCCGAGATCGACATCCCCGGCCTGATGCAGCACCTGCCCGGCCCGGATTTTCCCACTGCCGGGATTATCAATGGCGTGCAGGGCATTCGTGAGGCCTATGCGACCGGCCGGGGGCGCATTTATCTGCGGGCGCGCTGCGAATTCGAGGAAATCTCCAACGACCGGCAACGGATCGTGGTCACCGAGCTGCCGTATCAGGTCAACAAGGCCAAGCTGATCGAAAAGATCGCCGAGCTGGTCAAGGAAAAGCGCTTGGAAGGCATCAGCGAATTGCGCGACGAATCCGACAAAGACGGCATGCGCATGGTGGTCGACCTCAAGCGCGGCGAAATGCCCGAGGTCGTGCTGAACAATCTGTATCAGCATACCCAGATGCAGAATGTGTTCGGCATCAATATGGTAGCGCTGACCGAGGGCCAGCCGCGCCTGCTGAATCTGAAGCAGGTGCTGGAGGCCTTCATCCGTCATCGCCGCGAGGTGGTGACCCGGCGCACCATCTATGAACTGCGCAAGGCCCGCGAGCGAGCCCATGTCCTGGAAGGCCTGGCGGTGGCGCTGGCCAATATCGATGCGATCATTGCCCTGATCCGGGCCGCGCCTAATCCGGCTGAGGCCAAGCGGGGCCTGACCGAGCACCTCTGGGAGCCCGGCCCGGTAACCGCCATGCTGGCGCGCACGGGAGCTGAGGCGTCGCGCCCTGAGGGACTGGCCCCGGACCTCGGGCTGACCGCCGAGGGCTATCGCCTGTCGCCGGAGCAGGCCCAGGCCATCCTGGATTTGCGCCTGCATCGCCTGACCGGGCTGGAGCAGGACAAGATCGTCGACGAATTCAAGGAAATCCTCGACAAGATTGCCGAATTGCTGACCATCCTGGCCGATCCGGACCGTCTGATGGCCGTTATTCGTGAAGAATTGCAGGCCCTGCGCGACCAATTCGGCGATCGCCGCCGCAGCGAGATCGTCGAGTCGCGGGTGGATTTGAGCGATGAGGATCTGATTACCGACGAGGATATGGTCGTGACCCTGTCGCGGGCGGGCTATGCCAAGGCCCAGCCCCTGGCTGACTATCGCGCCCAACGCCGGGGCGGGCGGGGCAAGAGTGTGGCGAATCTCAAGGACGAGGATGTCGTCGACAAGCTGTTCGTCGCCAATACCCACGCCACGATTCTATGCTTCTCCAGTCGCGGCAAAGTCTATTGGCTGAAGGTGCATCAATTGCCGGTGGCCGGACGCAGCGCGCGCGGCCGGCCGATCGTCAATCTGCTGCCCTTGGAAAGTGCCGAACGCATCAATGCCGTGCTGGCTATCCGCCAATTCAGCGCCGAGCAGTTCGTGCTCATGGTCACGGCGGCCGGTACGGTCAAGAAAGTCGCCTTAAGCGAGTTTTCCCGGCCGCGCGCGGCCGGTATCATCGCTATCGATTTACGGGTCGATGATCGGCTGGTCGGAGTGGCCCTGACCGATGGCGAGCAGGACGTTACCCTGGTCAGCGCTGCCGGCAAGGCCATCCGCTTTCAGGAAAGCGAAGTCCGGGCCATGGGCCGCACGGCCTATGGCGTGCGCGGCATGAATCTGCCTGCCGGCCAGCAGGTGGTCGGTATGCTGATCGGCAGCGAAGGCGATTTGCTCATCGCCACCGAGCGGGGCTTCGGCAAGCGTACGCCGATCAGTGAATTCCCACGCTATCGCCGCGGCGGCCAGGGGGTGATCGCCATCCAGACCGGGGGACGCAACGGCCCGGTGGTCGGTGCGGTGGCCGTGCAGGCTACTGATGAAGTCATGCTGATCACCGATAACGGCACTTTGGTGCGTACGCCGGCGGAAGATGTTTCCTGCATGGGCCGCAATACCCAGGGCGTCACCCTGATTCGACTGGATACCAAGGAAAAGCTGGTCGAACTCGCCCGGGTGGAGCGCCTTAACGGTAATGAGGAGCCACCGGTGGCCGAGGCGGAGACCACCGGCGAGGATGCTGCGGCCGACTAGCAACGGCTGGTTGCGCGGCAGGGCCTG
>CAYFSA010000061.1:0-1683 GCA_964345605.1 uncultured Ectothiorhodospiraceae bacterium | reverse complement strand
GCCGCGCTTTGCCCTGCCAGCTTGTTACTTGCCAGCGATAGACGCTGATGGCAGAAGCAACAATCATTATGGCCTGATGTATTGTCGGGTCGATTTCAATCGGCCATTACGAGCATACAATTTGGCACACAAATGAGGGGTCGGACCCATTCGACCCCAGCGGTTCCAACGATCCAATCAGGAGACCATCTCATGTCGCGTATTTACAACTTCAGTGCCGGCCCGGCCATGCTGCCCGAAGAGGTCCTGACGCAAGCCAAGGAAGAAATGCTGGACTGGCAGGGCAGTGGCATGTCGGTCATGGAAATGAGCCACCGCGGCAAGGAGTTCATGGCCATTGCCGAGCAGGCCGAGGCCGATCTGCGCGCCCTGCTGAATGTGCCCAAGGAATACAAGGTGCTATTTCTGCAGGGCGGCGCGAGCACCCAATTCGCCATGGTGCCGATGAACCTGCTGCGCGGCAAAACCGGGGCCGACTATATCAATACCGGCAGCTGGTCCAAAAAAGCGATCACCGAAGCCAAGCGTCTGTGCGAAGTCAATGTCGCGGCCGACAGCGGCGATCGCAATCACACTTACGCGCCCGCACAGGGCACCTGGTCGCTCAACCCCAACGCGGCCTATGTGCATTTCACCCCCAACGAAACCATCCAGGGCGTGGAATTCCATTGGGTACCGGATACCGGCGAGATTCCCCTGGTCGCCGATATGTCCTCGACCCTGTTGTCGCGGCCGGTCGATGTCTCCCGCTATGGCATTATCTACGCCGGGGCGCAAAAGAACATCGGGCCGGCGGGCCTGACCATCGTCCTGATTCACGAGGACCTGATCGGCCATGCCCCGGAAGGCACGCCGGCTATGTTCGATTACAAGACTCATGCCGAGGCCGATTCCATGTACAACACCCCGCCGACCTATGCCTGGTACATCGCTGGGCTGGTGTTTCATTGGCTCAAGCGCCAGGGTGGCCTGGCGGGCATGGCTGAGTTCAATAAGCGCAAGGCCGACAAGCTCTATCGAGCCATCGATACCAGCGATTTCTATCAGAATCCGGTCGAGCCCGAGTCGCGCTCCTGGATGAACGTACCCTTCACCCTCGCCAATCCCGATCTGGATGGCGAATTTCTCAAGGAAGCCGACGCCGCTGGGCTCAAGACTCTGAAGGGACATCGCTCCGTAGGCGGCATGCGCGCGAGCATCTATAATGCCATGCCCGAGGCCGGGATAGATGCCCTGATCGAGTTGATGGCCGATTTCGAGCGGCGCCGGGGCTAACCGGCGTGCCAGCTAATGCACGCGAACACAATGAGTGAACCATGTACAAGATTCGCACTTTAAACAACATTTCGGCCAAGGGGCTGGACCGGTTACCGCGCGAGCATTATGAAATCGGTTCGGAGGTCAGCGCGCCCGATGCCATCCTGCTGCGTTCGGCGAACATGCACGAGCAGCCGATTCCGGACAGTCTGCTAGCGGTCGGCCGGGCCGGGGCCGGGGTCAACAATGTGCCGGTGGCGGCCATGAGCGAGCACGGTATTCCGGTGTTCAATGCCCCCGGCGCCAATGCCAATGCGGTCAAGGAACTGGTGCTCGCCGGCCTGTTTCTGGCCTGCCGCAATATCTGCGCCGCCTGGGATTTCGCCCGGCAGCTCGAAGGCGAGGGCGAGGCCTATCACAAGGCCA
>CAYFSA010000060.1:13271-16172 GCA_964345605.1 uncultured Ectothiorhodospiraceae bacterium | reverse complement strand
GGCATAACGCGGCGCGGTTACCACAAGCCCATCATGATTGCCGGCGGCATGGGCATGATCGAGCGCGACCAAGTCAATAAAGTGCGGTTCGTGCCCGGTACGGTCCTGGTGGTGCTGGGCGGGCCCGCCATGCTGATCGGCCTGGGCGGCGGTGCGGCCTCGTCGACGACCAGCGGTCATGGCGATGCCGAGCTGGATTTCGCCTCGGTGCAGCGCGGTAATCCGGAAATGCAGCGTCGCTGCCAGGAAGTCATCGACCGCTGTACCGCCTTGGGTCCGGCCAATCCTATTCTCTCCATTCATGATGTCGGCGCCGGCGGACTGGCGAACGCCCTGCCGGAGCTGGTCGATGATGCCGAGCGCGGCGCACAGCTCGCACTGCGGGCTATTCCGAATGCCGAGCCGGGTATGTCGCCGCTCGAGATTTGGTGCAATGAAGCCCAGGAGCGCTATGTGCTGGCGGTGGCGCCGGTGCATCTGGCGAACTTCGAGGCCATCTGTGCGCGCGAACGCTGTCCTTACGCCGTGCTGGGCGAGGCGACGGCGGAGCGGCAGCTAACACTCGATGATGCGCTGTTCAACGACCGGCCGGTTGATCTGCCGATGGCGGTACTGCTCGGCAAGCTGCCGCGGCTCGAGCGGCAGGCCCATCATCAGCAGTTCGGCGGGCAGCCGTTGGCATTAACGGCTGTTGATCTCACCGAAGCCGCGATTCGCGTGCTGAATCTGCCTGCCGTCGCCGCCAAGACATGCCTGATCACCATCGGTGATCGCAGTGTTTCCGGCCTGGTGGCCCGTGATCAGTTGGTCGGGCCGTGGCAGGTGCCGGTGGCCGATGTGGCGGTTACGCTGACTGATTATTACAGCGTCACGGGTGAGGCCATGGCGATGGGTGAGCGGCCCCCACTGGCCTTGCTCGATCCGGCGGCTTCAGCGCGCATGGCCGTGGCCGAGACGCTGACCAATTTGGCCGCGGCCGATATCGATCGGCTGAGTGATATCCGCTTGTCCGCCAATTGGATGGCGGCGGCGGGCGAGCCCGGCGAAGATGTTGCGCTGTTTGACGCCGTGCAGGCCCTTGGCGAGCAATTTTGTCCGGCGCTGGGGCTTGCCATTCCAGTGGGCAAGGATTCGCTGTCTATGCGCACGGTATGGCAAGCGGGTGAACAACCGAGGCAGGTTACTTCACCATTGTCCGTCATTATTTCCGGCTTCGCGCCGGTGGCTGATGCCCGGCAAACGCTCACGCCTCAATTGCGCACTGACTGCGGCGACACCGCTTTGGTGTTCATCGATTTGGCCGGCGGCCGACAGCGCCTGGGCGGTTCGGCGTTGGCGCAAGTATACAATCAGCTCGGTGAGCAGCCGCCGGATGCGGCTGAGCCCGAGGTGTTAGCGGATTTTTGGAACGGTCTGCGGGCGCTGAAGCTGGCGGGTCTGATCCTGGCCTATCATGACCGTTCCGACGGGGGGCTATTGGCTTGTGCCTGCGAAATGGCGTTTGCTGGGCATGTCGGTGTGGAATTGGTCCTGGATGCGCTAGGTACCGACCCGCTGGCCAGCTTGTTCAACGAAGAACTCGGTGTGCTCGTGCAAGTGCCGCGTGACGGCTTGGCCAAAATCGACCAGATATTTACCGATACCCGGCTGGCCAGCCATGTTCATTGCCTGGGGCGTTTGCGTACTGATGATCGCGTGGTGTTCACGCTGCAGGGCAAGCCGGTAATCGACCAACCCCGCACGGCGTTATACCGTCATTGGTTGGCGACCAGTTATCATCTGCAGGCTTTGCGTGATGAGCCAACGTGTGCCCGCGAAGCGCTGGAAACGGCGTTGTCATCGGATAATAAAGGGCTTAATCCAGAACTTACCTTCGATCCGCAAGCACCGGTCGCGGCACCCTATATCGCCAAGGGGGCTCAGCCAGCCGTAGCTATCCTGCGTGACCAAGGCATTAACGGCCAAACTGAAATGGCCGCGGCCTTCATGGCGGCTGGGTTCCAGGCCGTCGATGTGCCCATGCAGGATCTCGTCGAAGGCCGCCGGGATTTGAATGAATTTAATGGCTTGGCAGCCTGCGGGGGATTCTCCTATGGTGATGTGCTCGGCGCCGGGGGCGGTTGGGCGAAATCCATTCTCTACACCCCCCGGTTGAATGCGATGTTTGACCGTTTTTTCCAGCGCGGCGACGTCTTTGCGCTGGGAGTCTGCAATGGTTGCCAGATGCTCGCGCAATTACGTGAATTGATTCCCGGCGCGGCGTCTTGGCCGCTTTTTTTACGCAATCGCTCGGAACAATTTGAGGCGCGGCTGAGCCAAGTGGAAATCCTGGACAGTCCGTCAATTTTCTTCCAAGGCATGCAAGGATCGCGACTGCCGATTGCAGTGGCGCATGGCGAGGGGCGTGCCGACTTGGCTCAAGCGAGTGCCGAGCAATTGCAGCAGCAGGGGTTGGCTTGTTTACGCTATGTGGATGGCCAGGGTCAAACCGCCACCCGTTATCCCGATAACCCGAATGGCTCACCGTTGGGGTTAACAGGCTTTACGACCGCCAATGGCCGTTTTACGATCATGATGCCGCATCCGGAGCGGGTATTCCGGACCCTGCAATTCTCTTGGCATCCCCCCAACTGGCAAGAGGGCGCAAGTCCTTGGCTGCGGCTGTTCACCAATGCCAGGGTGCGGTTGGGTTGAGCTATTCACCATTGTTTGAGATCTGATTGTTTGAGACCAGGATGTGGAAGTTGCCTGAGCCGCAACGCCCCCGCTAACCCCGGGGGCGTTTTGGTTCGCACTTCGGGGGTGAGATTGAAAAACACCATATATAGGTTTATATTGAGCCCATAGCACTAAATATAGGGTTTCGCGTTTACCGGCCCTCGCCTCAATTCCAATCACTAA
>CAYFSA010000060.1:0-13171 GCA_964345605.1 uncultured Ectothiorhodospiraceae bacterium | reverse complement strand
AGGGGATACCATGCAGCCACAAAGCGTTTCCATCGACGTCCTGCAAGAGAAATACGCCAAAGGCGACGAGAGCAGCATCGAAGCTGTCCAAAGCCGGGTTGCCCGGGCCCTCGCCGGTGTCGAACAGGACGCGGGCCATTGGGAACGGCGCTTCTATCAAGCCATGCAGGCGGGCTTCATCCCGGCCGGCCGCATCATGTCCGCCGCCGGGGCAAGCATCGAAGCCACCCTGATCAACTGTTTCGTCCAGCCAGTCGGCGACTCGGTCTCCGAATACCGCGACGGCAAGCCCGGCATTTACCCGGCGCTGAATCAATCCGCCGAGACCATGCGCCGCGGCGGCGGGGTCGGTTATGACTTCTCGCGGATACGCCCCAAGGGGGCGCTGGTCAAAGGCACGGCCAGCCGGGCCAGTGGCCCGGTCTCTTATATGCGCGTGTTCGACCGCTCCTGCGAGACCGTGGAATCGGCCGGCGCCCGGCGCGGCGCGCAGATGGGCGTGCTGCGGGTCGATCATCCAGACGTGGAAGAATTCGTCGCGGCCAAGGCCGAACGCGGCGAGCTGACCAATTTCAATGTCTCGGTCGGGGTGACTGACGAATTCATGCGGGCCGTGCAGGACGACCGCGGGTTCGACCTGGTCCACCAGGCCGAGCCCGGCCCCGAGCAAAAGCAGCAGGGCGCCCATCAGCGCGATGACGGCGTCTGGGTCTACCGCCGTATCCGCGCCCGCGATCTGTGGGACGAGATCATGGCCTCGACCTACGATCATGCCGAGCCTGGGGTGTTGTTCCTAGACCGGATCAATGCCGAGAACAATCTCTATTATTGCGAGCGGATCGAGTCCACCAACCCCTGTGTCACTGCCGATACCTGGGTCCATACCGACCAGGGACCGCGGCAGGTTCAGGAGCTGCTCGGCCAGCCCTTCAGCGCCCGCATCAACGGCCAGGACCATGCATCGAGCGCAGCAGGATTTTTTGCCACCGGCACCAAGCCGGTGCTGCAGCTCGTCACCCATGAAGGCTACCAATTGCGCCTGACGGCCGACCATCCGGTCCGCAAAGTGACCGCCAAGACCCGCTGGCGGCTCGACTGGAACTGGACCCCGGTGGGCAAGTTACAGCCCGGTGACGAAGTGCTGCTGCATGATCATGGCGCAGCCAGTGATTGGCCCGGGCGTTATTCGTTTGAGCAGGGCTATCTCCTGGGACTGCTGCTGGGGGACGGCACTCTGAAGCAAGACAAGGCCATTATCAGCGTCTGGCCGCAGCAGGCCACCGGCAGCGGTGCCGCCAGTGATCCGCGTGCGCGAGGCATCATGCAGGCGGCCCTGGCAGCGGCCCGAACCCTGCCACATCGCGGCGATTTTCAAGGTTGGACAGCGATTCCTGAGCGTGGCGAATACCGCTTAACCACGGGGGCACTCAAACAGCTGGCCGGTGAGCTCGGCATGCGCCCCGGGGCGCAAACTATCACCCCCGAGGCCGAAACAACCTCTGCGGACTTCCACCGCGGCTTGCTGCGCGGTCTATTCGATGCCGACGGCTCGGTCCAGGGCAGCCAGCAAAAGGGTGTCAGTGTGCGCCTGTCACAAAGCGATGACGCTTGCCTGCTCGCAGTACAGCGCATGCTGCTGCGGCTCGGCATTCGCACCACACTCTATCGGCAGCGGCGGCCGGCCCAGCAACGGCGTTTGCCCGATGGTCAGGGGGGCAGCCGGGACTATTCCTGCCGTGCCCAGCATGAATTGGTGATCAGCGGTGCCAACCTGATTGCCTTTGCCGAACAGGTCGGCTTCGCCGATCCGGACAAAGCCGCGCGTCTGCAGGCCTCGCTCGGCCAGTACCAACGCGCCCTCAATCGGGAACGCTTTACCGCCACCGTCGCAGCGCTCACCCCCGCCGGCGAAGCGACTGTTTATGACGTGCAAATCCCCGGCATCAATGCCTTCGATGCCAATGGGCTGTATGTGCATAATTGCGGCGAGCAGCCGCTGCCCGATTACGGGGCCTGCTGCCTGGGCAGTATCGATCTGACCCGTTTCGTGCAGCAGCCCTTCACCGCCGGCTCAGCGTTCGATTTCGATGCCTTCGGCAATGTCGTGACCACCGCCGTGCGCATGCTCGACAATGTGCTCGAGGTTACCCATTGGCCCCTGCCGGAACAATCCCGGGAAGCCCATGACAAGCGCCGCGTGGGACTCGGCTATACCGGCCTCGGCGATGCCCTGATCATGCTCGGCCTGCGCTACAACACTGAGGCGGCCCGGGAAATGGCAGCGCGGATCAGCGAGCGGCTGCGTGACAGCGCCTATCGGGCGTCGGTCGAGCTGGCCCGGGAAAAAGGGCCATTTCCTCTGCTCGATGTCGAGGCCTATCTGAATGCTGGCTTTCTCCACCGGCTGCCCGCTGATATCCGCGATGCCATCACCCGCTTCGGCATCCGTAACAGCCATCTCACCAGCATCGCCCCGACCGGCACCATCAGCCTGGCGTTTGCCGATAATGCCAGCAACGGCATCGAGCCGCCGTTCGCCTTCAGCTACACTCGGCGCAAGCGGGAGGCCGACGGCAGCCTGCGCGAATATATCGTCGAGGATCATGCCCATCGCGTGTTCCGCGAAAACGGCGGCGATATCGAGCAACTGCCCGAGGCCTTTATCTCCGCGCTGCAGATCAGCGCCCTCGACCATGCCCGCATGGTGACTGCCGTCGTGCCATATATCGACTCGGCCGTGTCCAAGACGGTTAATGTGCCGGCCGATTACGAGTATGCCGATTTCAAGGATCTCTACCTTGAGGCCTGGCACAGTGGCGCGAAGGGCCTGGCGACCTTCCGGCCGAATGCCATTACCGGCTCGGTGCTCAGCGAAACCTCGGACAGCACCAAGGCGACGCCGGCGGAGGGCAAGCTCGACGAATCCGACCCGGACCGGCGCATGCGGCTCAAGGAGATCCCCACGCCGCCGCTGGCCAGCCTGCGCTGGCGCAAGCGTCCGGATCTGCCCGCCGGCAATCCGGCCTGGGCCTACATGGTCAGCCATCCGCATGGCCACCATTTCGCCGTGTTCATCGGCCATGTGGAAAACGGCGAGCGCCATCCCTTCGAGGTTTGGGTCAACGGCGCCGAGCAGCCCCGTGGCCTGGGCGCCCTGGCCAAGTCGTTGTCCATGGACATGCGCAGCCAGGACCGTGCCTGGCTGCAGACCAAGCTCGAAAGTCTGGCGACCATCAACGGCGACGACACCTTCGATTACGCCATGCCGCCAACGGGTGAGCCCATGCGCATGCCCAGTCTGGTTGCCTGCTTTGCCCGGCTCGTGCTGCTGCGCTGCAACGAACTCGGGGCCTTTGCCCAAGCCGGCGACACCCCCCTTTTGGAGGCCCTGATGTCGGCCAAGGAGCCGCGCACCAGCCCGGACGGCACCTTGTCGTGGACGGTGGACATCCGCAATCCGGCGACCGGCGATGATTTCGTCATGGGCCTGAAAGAATTGACCTTGCCCGATGGCCAGCGCCGCCCTTACTCCGTCTGGCTCGCCGGCGAATACCCGCGCACCCTAGACGGCCTCTGCCGCAGCCTGTCATTCGACATGCGGGTGGTCGACCCGGCCTGGATCGGGGGTAAACTGCGGCAATTGCTGAACTACCCGGAACCGCGCGGCGACTTCCTCGCCCGCGTCCCGGGCCAGGCAACCCAGGCGAATTACCCCTCGACCATCGGCTACATGGCCCAGCTCATGATCCACCGCTACGCCATGCTCGGCATCCTCGACGAGGAAGGCCTGCCGATGGAGCCGATGGGTGCGGTCGATACCGAAAGCGAGCCGGAAGCCGACAACGTCATTCCGCTGCGCCATGCCGGCGCCCTGGAAGTGCAGCCCGGGCGGCGCTGCGAACATTGCGGCAATTATGCCGTCATCAAAATCGATGGTTGCGATTTCTGTACGGCCTGTGGGGAGAAGGGGGCTTGCGGTTAAATTGGCCTGCTGTAGCCGTTTGATCGGATATTGTTTGCCTAGGAACGCGGCAATAGAGTAGCCTCGTTACTGGCTGGTCGGGGTGAGCGAGCTGTATCACAACCCAAACAAACCGGCGGCGGGCGAGCAGGAAACCCCGGCTATGAGAACCATGCCGGCGTCACCCAGGGCCCGGCCATGCATCTGGCGCCCGCAGCCGGCCGCCGTCCCCATGGCGCTTGCTCCGAGGATGGCCAGATCCTCGGCACCTACCTGCATGGCCTGTTCGATAACCCGCAGGCCTGCAACGCCAAACACCAACAAGCTTCGCGCCTGAATGGCAACTTAGGCCTGGGTCATAGCGATCCCATGGAGTATTGGCATCTTTCGCTCGCTTTATTGAAATGTTATAACCTTTTTTCTGGCGTAAATGAAGAATCTCGATGGCGTTCGCGGATTTTTCGAGCTTGTGCGAAAAGGCCTCGGTGTTTGCCATCTGCGAGGGCTGCGGCGCCATTGACGAATGGGTGGACAAAAGGGTGACGCAAGACCTGTGGACGTTGGCCGAGCGGGCCGATTTCACGGCCGGTCGTCACGTCGTCGAGATGCGGGGGCGTTGTGCCGCGTGCCGAGTCCTAGAGATTAAAACTGAAGATTGAGGAGAAACGAGTGATGTTGATGCCCAGCCATGACGAAAGCAAGAAACCGACCCTCGCCTGGGTTGCCCTTGGCCTGGTATGCGCCGCCTTATGCTTGGGCGGCTGTGATTCCGACGATGACGATAGTGGGGATGCTGCTGCGGCCCATCAGGAGGAAAACGGCGGTGAGGAGGCGGCAGCCGATGACAATTCAACCCATCAAGACGAATCCGACCATGATGGCATGCACAGCGCAGACGCGGATCTGCCGGATGGCAAAACCCTGGTGTTTTATAACCAGGATAACAATGCGCAATATAGCTATAACACGACGAGCGAGCAGGCCCAGAATCTAAACCAAGACCCCAGCTCCAACTTTTATATGCTCGACAAGCCCGTGGGTCGCCTATTCTACTGGCCGGACGAATTCGCCCCTGGCGAGGTCGACGAGAAGGTGGTCATGCTCAAGCAAAACTATGCCTATACCCCCGAGGGGGCACCGCTGGATCACGAGGATCTCATCTATCTCGGCCATTTCCATGGCGATGAACTCGCCGCCCACGCCGCCGCGGAATTCGATCCCAATGGCGAACCCGCCCCTAGCGAGGGGAAGCTGGCCGCGCTTGATCGCCTGAATGCCTACCTAGGCGAACAAGATGCACTGAAGAGCGAGATCGAGGCCGCCCTTCAGGCCGTCGATCCCAACGCGGCAATCTGTGCCTTTCTTGTGCCCGAGCATGAGCACGAGCACGAGCACGAGGGCCATGATGCGCACGATGACGCGGATGGACACGATGATGCCGAGCATGACCACGCCATGGAGATGAGCGCGGCAGAAGATGACACGGCGGACCATGGAGAAGACGCGTCACTCCCCCACTATGCCTTGGCCAGCAGTGGCTTAGTCTATATCTTCCAAGACGAGGGCGAGGGGCTGCAACCCGTGCAGCCGAACCCGGTACAGCTCGATGGCCTGACGCTATGCGATGCAAACAACCTCGGCAGCATCACGGTCTACGGCGAGCATGGCGTCCTGGTCTTTGCCGAGCAGAGCCAAAAGCTCTACCTGGTCGACGAGCACGGCCTAGATTACCACCAACACAGCCAATGGGATCTCGCCGAATTCATGCCGGCGGATTTTAGGGCCAGCATGATGTTGGGATTGGGTCATGGCGATGCGTCCGAGCATCAACATTAATCGTGTTGTCAGAGATGGGCTAGGCCGGCTGCGAGGCCGGGCCGGGGGTTGGGCCTGGCTATTGGCCTGGCCATTCATTTGCCTCGCCCTCGCCCCCGCCCCCCTGTACGCGGAATCCGAGGTGGTCTTGGATCCCATGGTGATCGAGTCCGCGGCGGATCCCACCACCACGGCCCAAACCGAGACGGTGGACGAACTGGCCGGGCGGGCTCGTGGGTCGACCTTGGGCGATTATCTGGCGGATTTCTTGCTCATGGACTCGGCGAGCTACGGGCCGGCGGTGGGCCGCCCAGTGGTGCGTGGCCTGGATGGCTATCGCGTGGGCATCGTGCAGGGCGCCCAGGGCCTGAATGACCTCTCGGCCATGAGCCAAGACCATGCGGTGGGCTTGAGTCCGCGGGCGGCCGAGCGCATCGAGACCCTCCGTGGGCCGGCCTCCTTATTATATGGCAGCTATAGCGGTGGGGTGATCCGCCTGCTCGGACGCGAACACGAGGCGGCACTGGCCCCGAGCGGTCTGGTCGGGCAAGTCGAGGCCAGCATGGGTAGCAATGGGGCGGGTCGTTCGGCCACCGCCGAGGCCTCGCTGGGTCAGCGTCACGTCTCGCTGGCCGCCAGCGGCCATCTCCACCAAGCCGACGACTACGCCGCCGGCGACGGGGAGACTATTCGCGACTCCGACACCCGCACCGATTCCGGGCATCTGGTCTTGGGGGTGAGTCCGACGGACGGGCAGAGCCTCAAGGCCTATGGCGATTGGCTGGAAAAATCCTATGGCATCCCCAATGTCACCCCGGCCGAGACGCGCATCGAGATGGCACAGCAGCGTTATGGACTGGTCTGGCATGCCGCGCCCCGGTCTACCTGGATGCGCCATGCGCAAACGGAGTTCCAATACAGCCATTATCGGCACGATGAAACCGAGGGTGGACGCGAGGACGGCCTCTTCGGCCAGGACCAATATGGCCTGACGAGCGGCCTCGAATTCGTTTGGCGGCCTTGGGTCTTGCAGACCCAGTGGTCCTATCAACACAACCGCTTACAGGTCTGCCATGAACACGGCAAGTGCCAGGATTTCTCGCGGGCCGAGCGCACCGCCGTTCCGGATGGGGCCTCCTTGCTCGGTTATTTGGAAAGCACCGGCATCCCCTTCGCCCACGGCCACCCCATGCCCGACACCATCGAACAGCAGCTCGCCGCGGCGGCCAATCTCCAATATCTCGGCCGCGCCGACGAATTCTCCCTGGGCCTGCGCACCACCTGGCGCCACCTCGATCCCGATCCGCGCAATGTGCAAGAGACCTGGCTGGTGCCCACCGCCTTGGACTCCGATTATTATGCCGTGGCCCACGACCTGGCCATGAGCGCGATGCTGGGTTGGCGGCATGATGTCACGGCGGCTTGGCTGCTGGATGCGAGTATCGGCTATCTGGAGCGCCTCCCCGCGGCCCAGGAGTTGTTTTGGAACGGCTTTCATCACGCCACCGACAGCTATATCTTGGGCGACCGGGACTTAAAAAACGAGCGCTCCCTCAATCTCGACCTGGCCATAGGCGGTGAATATGGGCCATGGCGTACCCGCCTAGAAGCCTATTTCTACCGCTTCTTCCGCTATATCTACCAGGCCCCGCGGGTCACCGAAACCGGCGAGCCGTTGCGGGATCCCTTTCACAGCAGCCCGGTCTGGGCGCTCACCTCGGTCGCGGCCCGCGTCTATGGTCTGGCTTGGGCGCAGGACTATACCCAAGCACTCGGCGCGGGGGAGTGGCATGCCGGGATGCGGCTGGAGGCCCTGCGTGGCGTCGCCGACAGTGGCGCGAACCTGCCACGCATGATGCCCTACACGGCGGGCGTTCATCTCGGCTATGCCTGGTCGCCCTGGCAGGCCCGTATTGCCTATGAGCGCGTCGACCACAGCCGGCACGAGGCGGCCAATGAGACGCCCACCGAAGGTTATGATTGGCTCAGCGCGAGCCTGGCCTGGACGCCGCAAACCCCTTTGGGTGAGTTGAGCCTACAACTCAAGGGCGAGAATCTCACCGACAGCCTGGCCCGCAATCATCTTTCTTTCCTCAAGGCCACCGCGCCGCTGCCGGGGCGGCAGGTATCCTTGGCGCTGCGCTGGCGGCCATGAGGATCATTACCTGACGAATGAGCTTGATCGCTTGGCCGTGCTTATCTTTGGACGAATGCGCTTAAGGCTCTATTGCCGGAAGCGCTTGCGACAAGCTTAAATCCTTAAAATTGGCCATGGCGTCGCCGCATACAGCGTCGAGCACAGCCCCGACTCGCCCAGCGAACACATCGCGATCTGCTGTTTGGCCGGGGCAGTCGCCAAGGCCCCGTTCGGCAGGGCCGCCACGCCCCGGCCGCTTTTGCGCAGCTCCACAATCATCAGCGTCAATTCCGAATACCGCACCCGAGCCGGCTGCTGCCCCGCTGGCGTCAAAAATCGCCGAAAGATATCCAGCCGCGCGGGTCTGACTGGAAGCGTCTATGCTGGGGAACAGCCGCAAGGGCCAGTGATTACGCTCAATCGGCTCGGCATCAATGATGCCTCGCGCATCCCGCAGAACAGCAGGCATTGCGCTCTGATGCTGGGTTGGTGACAATTGGCAGATGACCATCGAGCAAACCGCATCAGCACGACTTAGCCATGGCCGTATTGACCTGATCAGCGTCGGCCCGGGTGATATAGCGCAGATCACCGTCGCGGCCCGCCAGGCCTTGGCCGAGGCCGACATCGTGATCGGGTATCGGCCCTATCTCGCGCTGATTGCCGAGCTGATCGCGGGCAAGGAAACTATCGCCAAGGGCATGACCGAAGAACTGGCACGCTGCCGTTTGGCGTTGGAGTATGCCCAGGCCGGCCGCCGCACGGCACTGGTATCATCAGGCGATAGCGGTGTGTTCGGCATGGCTGGGCTTTTGTACGAGAGCCTGGTCGAGCAAGGCCTGACGCCCGGACAGGCCGTGCGGATCGAAGTCTTTCCCGGCGTGACCGCCGCCACGGCCAGTGCTGCCCGGGTCGGCGCGCCGCTGACCCATGATTACTGCAGCATTTCCCTGTCCGATCAGCTCACCCCCTGGGCGGTGATCGAGCAACGCTTACGGGCGGCCGCCGCGGCGGATTTTGTGACCGTGCTCTACAACCCCAAAAGCAAGCGCCGTCCGCAGCACATCGACCGGGCCCGGGCCATATTCCTGGAATGGCGCGAACCGACAACGCCGGTGGCCATTGTGCGGGATGCCTACCGGGCTGACGAGCGGCGGGTTTTGACGACCCTGGCAGGCATGCCCGAGGCCGAGATCGAGATCGATATGCATTGCACGGTGATCATCGGCAATGCCGAGACCCGCATGGTCGATGAAATCATGTTCACACCGCGTGGCTATCATCGCAAATATGCCCTGGATGACGGGCAGCCGCATCCGGGTCAGGCACCGGGGCAACTGCTTGGTGAATAAGCGGACGCTGCCAGGCGATATTGAGCCGCCGACACCGTCACATTTTTCCCGTCCGCGCCGCGGCGCCGGTATTTCTCGACCAACAAATCCGTCACTGCTGCGCCGGCGGCAAGCAGCGCGGCAGCCTCGGCGACGGCCGGTGTGCCCATATAACGCCAGACGGTGGATGAAGGGTTGGGAACTTCGACCGCCGCCAAGGCACTGGCCGGGAACCAAAGCATCGGCCAGCCGCGCTGTTCGGCCAGGGCGAGGAAACAGGCCTCATCGCGTTTTTGCTCGATGCTTGCCAGGCAGCGTACGGTAACGGGGGCAAGCTCAGTCAGCACCGTGTCGACTGCTGCTGCCAGGGTTGCCAGCGCCGCGCCGCGATCACAGCCCAGGCCGATGGCGACCTCGATGCTGGGTTCACCGCGCATGCTCATGCCTTACTGCCCCGCTGGGGGGCGATAAATCACCAAGCGCTCCTGCAGGCGTACTTTGAGCTCCGGGTCGATGGCCTGATGGGTGACCCAGAGATAGGCACACGCCTCGCCGGCCGCGGCAAAATCCCCAACACAATGCAGATTGGCGGGCAAGGGGCGAGCCGCCGGCCACCATTCCCGCCCGCAGGCTTCTTCGATCATGGCCACCGGCTCGCCGTTGACCAGGCAGGCGGCCGCATGGCGCAGGGCCTCGGCCGTGGCCTCGACACGCCAGCCCAGTTCCCGACCCAATAGATCCACCGCCAGGGTGCCTTGGGCGTCGGAGGCGGTGGTCAGCACCGGCGTGGCTTGCCACAGGGCGGCCAGCTCGTGGGCCAGGGCATTGGCGCCGCCTTGATGCCCGGCCAACAGGGGGATGACGAAGCGGGCGGCTTCATCGACGACCAGCACGGCCGGATCGGTGGTTTTGCTGCCGAGATGCGGAGCTAGCATGCGCATCATCACCCCGGTCGCGGCGAAACACACCAGCCGCCGATAGCGGGCAAACCAGGCGCCGATGGCTTCGCCCAATTGGCCTGGGGCATAAGTCCGCACCCGCTCGTCCGGCAAGCCGGCGGTCAGGTCGCGGAAGCGCTCGGGGATCAACACCGCCGCCGTCGTATCCCAGTCCATGGCCAACGCGACCGCCCGCCGGGTGCCGGCGACGGTGACCGCGATGCAGGCTGTATTCGCGGCGGGCAGCGCGGTCCCGCCGGGGCCCGGCTGAGCAGCAGCCTCACTACCCAATCCCCGGCCGGCCGCACCGCGGATTAGGACCAGCGACAAATAATGCACCGGCTGGCCCCGCAGACTCGCGAGATCATGGACCACACGCTCGTCCGGGGTGCCCACCTTTTCGAAGAACGTCGCACGTCCGAGCATATCCCGCACGGCTAGGGCATCAAGCAAGGCATCCAGTACCGGGCGGACCTTGAGCAAGACCAGGGCATCGCCCCGGCTGAGCAAGGCATCGATGTGCTTGAGGGCCTCGGGAGCCGAGTACACGGCAAAGGGTTCCTCGCCATCGACCAAGGCCTCGCCGGTCAGGGCCGCGGCGGCGCTGAAGGAGTTCACACCGGCCAGCGTGACCACATCGACCTCGGGCCGCAGCGCCCGCACGGCTTTGGCCAAATGACCGAAGGTAGAATACGTCGAGGCGTCGCCGGCCACCAGGAAGACCACATCCCGGCCGGCTTCAAGCTGCCTGCAGACCTGCTCGGCCGCAGTCGCCCAGCTGCGGGCCAAGACCGTGGCGTCTCGGGTCATGGGGAAATGCAGCGCCAGACCGTCCGCCGGCGGGGTTAAGCCGGCGCGCTGCACGATCTCCAGGGCGAAGCTCTGGCCCTGACGCGTTTGGGGCCAGGCCCAGCAAGCTGCACTAGTTAAGGCCTGCCAGGCGGCCCGGGTTATTAGGCCGGGATCGCCCGGCCCCAGGGAAGCGCCGAGCAACCGGCCGAGCGAGGCTGTGGGGGGGGTCATAAGGCCTCGGGCGGCATGGCGGTCGGACCCACGCTCTGCAGCGGCTCGGCGGGATGGCCGTGGTGCTGCCCATGACTGTGGTGATGATGCGAGTGATGTCCCTCATCATGCTGCTGGGCCAAGGCCAAATGGCAGCCATCGCAGGGAAGCAGGCCTGTCTCGTCGCGGCATTGCTGCAAACGGAGATCGAGCAGGTCAAGCAGGCTGTCGTGGGCGCCGATGTAATCGGCCTGGACAATGCTGCGCTGCGAGTATTGCTGCTGGAGGCGCTCGACCTGCAGGCGAATGCGCTTGATCAGCCGGCCGGTAAACAGATAATACGGCAAAACGATAATCTGCGCGGCGTCCAAGCGGTCGAGGCGCTGCACGACCTGCTCCAGGCGCGGAAAGGCGACGGCGGTAAAGGCCGGCATGACCAGCTCGTGCTCGGTGGTCTCGAACAACCAATGGGCCATCTTGGCCACTTCACCGGTGGCGTCGATATCGGAGGCACCGCGCCCGAGCAGCACGACCCCGGTGGTGCGCGGATCGGGCATGGCCAGCGTCATCATACTCTGATGCAGGCGGTACCGCAGGGCCCGCAGGAGCTGATCGGTGGTGCCGAGATGATAACCGTAGCGAAAGTTGACTTCACGATAGCGCTCGCGGGCCGCTTCGAGCGCCTGGGGGATATCCGCCTTGACGTGCCCGCCCGCGTTCAGGATTAGCGGCAGCACCAGGACCCGGCCACGCTGATCCGGCAGATGCGCCACAGCCCGCGCCAGCCCGTCAGCCAGTAAGACCGGGGCATGCTCGATCCAGCAAACCTCGATGATCAGGTCGGGATGCCGTACCCGCCATAGCTCGACGCAGCTTTCGATCTCATGATTGCCCTCAAACCCCGGATCGCGTGCCCCGTGGGCCACGATCAAAATCACTTCATGCGTCATATTGACTGCCTCATTGACCTTGCAACCGCAAAGATTATCTGTATTATCACCGGTGTCGATGGTTCCCCGCTGAGGGGATGAAAATGGGAACAAGGTACGCGTCGGTACGTCCGATGCCAAGCCTTGGCTGCCCCCGCAACTGTAGGCGGCGAGCCTGCGCCCCATCCGTGCCACTGGTCGGCTTAACGACTGGGAAGGCCGGGCGCCGGTGCTGAACCGCGAGCCAGGAGACCTGCCATCGACTGCATCGCCTAACCATCGATCGGGGTGTATCGAGGGTGCGGTCTACCGTTGTGGCGATGTCTGTGCCGGCGCTGCCGCGCGACAACGAGTAGGCTCGAGGGCAGTCCAGCGACCCCTTGATTATTGATCGTACCGCAAGACGGGGCGTAGTAGCGCGAAAAGCGGCCCAGTGCCCTTTGATGCAAATGCGCTAGCTTCCCGGCGAGCGGTTCCCGGCCTGTTCCGCCTCCCGCGGCAGACGCTGTAGCGACTTGAAACCCCAAGCGTTTACGGAGTCTGTCTTGTGTTAATGCCACACCTCCAACAAGCCCCGGCCGGCGTGCCGACAGGTCAATCCGGCACGGTAAACCGTGCTTGCTGCCCGCTTTGGCGCCGACTCACGTACACCTATCTGGCGGCGGCCTGTGCTCTTATGGGCAATAGCGCCCTGGTTGCCGCGCCCAATGCAACCGAGGCTCATCCCCAAGTCTACGGGGGCTGATGCCAGGACGACCTGTTTTTTATCCCCTGCCAAGCAAAGGAGTTATGACCCATGCATATCGAACCCCATATTGTTACCGGCGCTAAACTGGCGCTGAGTTATGGTACCGCCGCCGTGGCCCTGGGCGGCGCGATGAAGTTGACCTATGACCATATCCGCGCCCAGGGTCTGGCCTCGCTGTTACTCAAAGGCCTGCTCGCGACCGTGGCGGTATTCGTCTTTTTCGAGGTGTTTTTCCATCATCCCGTCGGCGTTTCCGAGGTGCACCTCATCCTCGGCACGAGCCTGTTGTTGATCTTGGGTGCCGCCCCCG
>CAYFSA010000059.1:0-16311 GCA_964345605.1 uncultured Ectothiorhodospiraceae bacterium | reverse complement strand
GCCACTACCTTGGCGCCGTTCTGCCGACCCTGGGCATAGCGCACCATGCGGCAGGTCGACACCCCGCCGACCGAACCGTTGGCCGCGACCAGCAGGATATAGCGGGCATAATCGAAATCCGGCAGGATTTCATCATGGACATTGAAATTGCCGGTCACCGCATCGGTGCCGAGGTGGCCGGTGGTCACGCAATGCTGCATGGGCGAGGCGATGATATTGGGCACCTCGTTGGCCATGGCGAAGGGCACCGCCCAGTTCATGTAAAACACGCAGGAGGTCCAGCCACCGATCATGGTCCATTCCCAGGGCTTGATCTCATTAGCCTGCTGGCGCGCGGCGATGTACTGATAGGCTTCTTCCCAGGTCGCCTGGCGGAACTTGAACTCGCCGCGCTGAGACCCCTCGACCCGGATCAGCGGGGTTTTCAGGCGGTCGGTATCGTAGGTCTGACGCAGCCCAGCCTGGCCGCGAGCGCAGATCTTGCCGCGATTGAGGGTCGAATGCGGATTACCGTCGACCTTGACAACCCGCTTTTCGCCCTGATTGGTGCGCGAGGTTACCTGGATATTGCATAGCGACGAGCAGAAATTACAGATACTGTAGCTGACTTCCTCGGCGCCCTCGGCCGCTTCGGCGCCGGCCTTGCTCGAGAGCTGCCCGGAGGTCGAGAGTAACCCCAGGCCAGCGGCGCCGAGCCCCGAGGTCTTGAGGAAGTCCCGGCGTGACAGGGGCGGTATGAACGGGCCCATGATGGTGGTCTCCTTTGTTGGTCGAACTTGCACGGGTTGAACCCGCGTCTAGGTATCGAAAAACCATCCAAGGAATAACGGCATTATCCCTGAACACCATCATTGTTATTGAACCTGGACCGGTTACAAATTGAGCCCAGTCAAGCTCACATGAAATACGTTTGACAAAAATTGCGGTTTGGCAGTGGCGACTCGAACTGCCACGGGCGGACGGGGTTAAGACATCGCTTCATTCTCGCGAGCCTGCGCCTGGGCACGTTGCACAAAGGCATCGACGGTGGCGGTGGCCATACGCTTGAACACCCAGCCCGCACCTGGCAAGGGGATACCCAGGCGCAAGGCGTATTGCATGGCGAACGACACGGCGCATTGGTCTTCAGCCAATGCCTGAAAACGCCAATCGATTTGCATCGTGCGAAACGGTGCCTCGCGGGTATGGATGCGGATGCGCTCTGGACGGTTGAACTCAGTGGTGGTATGAAAGTGAAAATGCACCCCCGCCAAGCCGAGCTCCTGGAAGACCTTTAACTGCTGCGGCTGACGCGCAACGATCCGAGCCTGATGATAGCCCGGCACGAACTCGGGGTAGCGCTCGATATCGAGCACCAGATCGAATAAAGCCTCCGCCGACAAGGGCAGATGGCGCTGTTGCGTTACGCTATGCACTACATGCTCCCGGGCAATTGTTACAATAAAGCGATTCCTAACATGTTTCGCGGCGGCAAACCAAAGCTTACCAAAGGGTAGGTCGGTTTTACCCTACCCATACCGAGGTTGACCGGGAGCAAGGCGGGTTAAAACCCGCCCTACGGGGCGTCGTCAAAGCTTGCTATTCGAGTGCAGGCACGAATCAAAATGATACGAATTGCCCCGTCTGACTTATCGGGCAGACCACGGTGCTCGTTCCCACGCGCCCTGCGGCGCGAGACAGTGCAATGTTTCGCTCAAATCATTTACAAGAATATCTATTGACACGCCAGGAGTCCTTCGCATGCATGGCTCGATATTCGCACTTTTGAAGCAACGGCGCTTTTTACCCCTGTTTGCCAGTCAAACCCTAGGGGCGCTGAACGACAACCTGTTCAAAAATGCCTTGCTGATTCTGATGACCTATGAAATGGCCCAAGGCAACCCCATCCTGGTCACACTGGGCGGCGGCATCTTCATCTTGCCGTTTCTGCTGTTTTCGGCGCTGGGCGGCGAGTTGGCGGATCGCCTTGAGAAGGCTCACTGGATTCGCCGCCTGAAACAGCTCGAGATCGGCATTATGCTGTTGGCCGGCAGTGGCTTTTTGCTGAACAGTCTGATGCTGCTGTTCATCGCGCTGTTTTTGATGGGCGCGCAATCGGCGCTGATGAGCCCGATCAAATTCGCCCTGCTCCCGCAGCACCAACCCCGCGAGCGCTTGGTCGGCGCCAACGGCTTGCTCGAAGCCGGTATGTTCTTAGCGACGCTGGCCGGCACCATCGCCGGCACGCTGCTGATCCCCCTCGCTGGTGGCCCGGAAATCACGACCACAGTCTTGCTCGGCCTGGCTTTAGTTGGCTATGGCACCAGTCGCTTTATTCCAAGCGCGGCCATCGGCGATCCTGAGCTGCAGCTCGACCTGCGCCCCTGGACCGCGATTGCACGGGTCATGGGCACTGCCCGCGCGTATCGGGAAGTCTTTTTGGCCATGCTCGGGATAGGCTGGTTCTACTTGCTCGGCGCAACTTTCCTGGCGCAATTCCCCAATTTCGCCAAAACGATCTTCAATGCCAATCATCAAGTGGTAACGCTGTTTTTAACGACCTTTTCGGTCGGCATCGCCATCGGCTCGCTCGCCTGTCACCGTCTACTGCGAGGCGAGATTTCGTTGCGCTTTCTGCCTTGGGCAGCGTTCGCCATGGCCGTATTCGCCGTGGACCTCTTCTTTGCCAGCCGGGCCCTGGGGCCGGTCGCGCCCACGGCGCTCGCTGGGCTGCTGGAATTTCTGGCGCACCCGGGCGCCTGGCGCGTGCTATTGGATCTGACCGGACTGGCAGTGGCCGGCGGGTTGTATGTCGTGCCTCTATACGCCTTCATTCAAGCGCATACCCCGGAGGCCGAGCGCTCGCGGATCTTCGGTGCTGTCAATGTCATTAATGCCGGCCTGGCGGTCTTCGCAACCCTGATCACCATGGCGCTGTATGGCCTGGGCCTGGATACCGCCCAGGTCTTTTTGGTTGCGGCGCTCGGGCATCTATTGGTACTCGCTTATATTATTCGCTTGTTGCCGCGCACCACCCTCAAGGGACTGATCGCGATGCTGTTCAAGACACTGTTCCGGGCCGAAGTACGCGGCCTAGCGAACTATCCGCCCTTGCAGCAGCCAGCGGTCATCGTCGCCAATCATCAATCCTTTTTGGATGCCCCCTTACTCGCCAGTCTACTGCCGGGCAAGCCGGTCTTCGCCATCGGCGCGAATATCGCCCGTGCATTCTGGGTCCGCCCCTGGTTGCATTTGGTCGAGGCCCTGCCGATGCTGCCGACCAACCCGTTCGCGATTAAACGCCTGACCCAGAAGGCACGCGAGGGCAAGCACTGTATTATCTTCCCGGAAGGCCGCATCACCGAGACCGGCGCGTTGATGAAAATCTACGAGGGACCCGGCGTGATAGCCGACCATGCCGATGCCCCAATCGTGCCGATCCGTATCGAGGGCGCGCAATTTTCGCTGTTTTCCCTGTTGGGCGGCAAACTGCGGCGGCGCCTGTTTCCCAAGATCACCCTGACCATCCTGCCGCCCCGCCGCCTGATGATCCCGGCCCATGTTAAAGGCAGCGAGCGGCGCGAGCTCGCCGGTGAGCAATTAAGCGAACTCATGGCCGAGATGATGTACGCTGCCGAGGATCGCGATCTCACCTTATTCCAAGCGTTACGCCAGGGCGCGCAGCACCATGGGGCGCGTTTACCGATCATCGAGGACACCGACCGCGGCCCTTTGAGCTACCGCCAGCTCAGCCTGGCCTGTCTGGTACTCGGCAAGCAGCTCGCACGCACTACGCGGCCGCGGGAAATGGTCGGCGTCATGCTGCCCAACTCGGTAGGCGCCTGTATCGGCTTTCTGGCCTTAAGCGCCTATGGCCGGGTGCCCGCCATGCTGAATTTCACCCAAGGTACCCGTGATTGGCAAGCCGCCTGCCAAGCCGCCCAACTCCGTCAGGTCATCACCTCGCGGCGTTTTATCGAACGGGCCGAGCTCGGCGCTGCCCTCGAACAACTCCGACCGCTGGTCGACATCGTCTATTTGGAGGATGTCGCAGCCGGTATCGGCCTCCGCCAGCGCCTCGCTGGACTCATGCGGTTGCTGGGTCTGACCTTTGGCTGGAAAGTGGACCGCAGCACCCCGGAGCAGCCAGCCGTGGTGCTGTTCACGTCGGGCTCGGAAGGCGCCCCCAAGGGGGTGGTCCTCAGCCATCGCAACATTATTGCCAACATCCATCAAGTCCGGGCCCGGCTGGATTTCAATTTGCAGGACCGCCTGCTGAGCGCCATGCCCATGTTTCATAGCTTCGGCTTGATGGCCGGTGTCTTGTTGCCCTTGGTGGCGGGCGTGCGAACCTTTTTCTACCCGACTCCGCTGCATTACCGCATCATTCCGGAGCTGGTCTATCGACATAACAGCACGATTTTGTTCGCCACCGACAGTTTCCTGGCCGGTTATGCTCGCCGTGCTCATGCTTACGATTTTTACCGTCTGCGCTTGGTCGTTGCCGGGGCCGAACCCCTGCGCGAGCCGACTCGACAAATTTGGATAGAGCGTTTCGGCATTCGTATTCACGAAGGCTATGGCGTGACCGAAACGTCCCCGGTATTAGCCTTAAACACCCCAATTGCCCACTGCGCCGGCACGGTAGGCCGGCTGGTGCCCGGCCTCGAGCACCGGGTCGAGCCGATCGAGGGCATTGCGCGTGGCGGTCGTCTAGTGGTGCGGGGCGAGAATGTCATGTTGGGCTATCTACGTCCCAGTCAGCCCGGCCATATCGAACCGCCCGCGGCCGGCTGGTACGACACCGGCGATCTCGTGGAAATCGATGCACAAGGCTTTGTGCATATCCTGGGGCGGGTTAAACGCTTCGCCAAGGTAGCCGGAGAAATGGTGTCCCTGGCCGGCGTGGAACAACTGGCCGCCAAGGCCTACCCCGACTTGAACCATGCCGCCGTCGCCCTACCCGACTCGCGCCGCGGCGAGCAAATCATTCTGGTAAGCGCCCCACAAGCCGCCCTGCGCGAACGCCTGACCGAAACCGCCCAGCAGCTCGGCCTGTCGGAACTCACGCTGCCGCGTCGTTGCCTGACATTGCCCGATTTGCCCTTACTTGGCACCGGTAAAATTGATTACCGTCGGATTAACGAATGGCTTACCAGCGAAGAGCAGCAAGCTGCGGCCACGGCTTCAGATTTGTAAACAAACAAGGAGCACCCATGCCTTTGCTAGACCGATATGTCCCCGATTTGTACGCGCGTCTATTAAGTGAAACCGTTAAACATCGCGTCGAGGTGATTATCGTCACCCTGGGGATACTCGCCTTTTTTATCCATCTGGTATTAATTGGACTGGAAAATGTGGGCTGGCTGCCCTTCAATGATGAGGCGATATTTCGCGACCCGATTTCAGCGATTTACACGCCATTTTCCTTCATCCTGATTTATGAGGTATTCCTTCTGATTTACTTCATTCCGACTTCGTTTACTGCCTCGATCGCCAAACAATACGAAGTCATCTCGCTACTGATCGCCCGCGATATCTTTCATGATATTGCCGAGCTGGATAAAGGGGACGCCTGGTACAGCAGCATGGACAACCTTTATCTTGTGCTCGATGCAGTCGGCTTATTGGTGGTGTTTTTCGCGATTTACCAATTTCATCGCTTGTATGAACGTGGACCGCGGGCACCGGTCACGCCCCGCATTCGCCGCTTCATCACGATCAAACAAGCGATCGCGGTGGCGCTGATACCCGTGGTCATCGGACTTTTGCTGTTCTCCACTGCGGCTTGGCTTTTGGCCGTGCTGGAAAACCATGCCGTGATGCTCACTGAGTTCAAGAACATCGACAAAGTATTTTATGACGAGTTTTTCAAAATACTGATTGTCGTGGACATCTTTATCCTATTGTTTTCTTTTCCATACTCCACTAGCTATGCCCAGATCATGCGCAATACCGGTTTCGTTATCTCCACCATCCTATTGCGCCTGTCCTTCACCTCGGCACCGATACTCGACATATTGCTGGTTGTTTGCGCCATCGCTTTCGGGTTTTTAACCCTCGTCATTTACAACCATGCCGAGGCAATCAATACCTCTGAGCAAACCCTGCCGGACGCCTCTAAGCCAGTAGAGAAAACGCCCGCGGATTATTGAGCAGTGTCGCTCGGCCTGCCTGACACGCCAGTTTTCATGCTACTGGCGTGATTAGCTTGCCGATACATGTCTGTTTAATGATGATGGCCCCGCCAGCGATGCCCAACCAAAGTTTCCACCAACCCACCGAGATCATCCAACGCCGCTTCAACGCTGCTCATCAAGGTAATATCCGACCAGCTTTCCGCTTTTTCCAAGGCTGCTTTGGCTTTAAGATCAGCCGCTGCCGGCAGCGGCGCTTTCTGAGCAGCTGTCTGAGCGACTATCTGCGTGCTTTTGGTTTGCACTGCATTGATCAAATTCGATTCCAACAGCGAATACGCATCATCGTAAGATCTATATGTAGAAAAATGCATGACCTATCTCCCAATTCAAGCACCATATTAATTACAGTTTGATCAACGCCACCGCCACGCCATGAATTGAACGAATAAGTAATTGAATAGGCCATAAACGTCAATCAAGGGTTGCACTCACTTGGGGCACTGAGCCCATGAGCCGGCAACGCCGGTGGGTTTGGCTACTTCTCAGGGCCACTAACGCAGATTGACGAGCAACTTGCCGAGCCATCCGTATACCACCGGAAAAACCCGCCCGGTCTCGCCGATTCTCGGCACCAGAAACAGATGCGCCTGCGCCGGCAGCAGGGCGACATGGCGCAGCTCGCCGGGCTGGCCGAGGCTACGCTGCAGCCGCAGCAGGGCGCTGCGTACCGCTTCGGTCTCGAAATACAGCGTGAACTCGCCCCCGCCCCAGGCCAGCCTCTCATGCTGCAGCCGCGCGGCGTTAGTGATCTTGGGGGCACGGAATGCCTCGTAGCGCCGCTCGATAAGATGTCCTTCGGCCAGTTTGCCCTGCGCCTGCTCGGTAAACACCAGGGTGATGAACAGCCGGTCCCATTTGCGGGTCAGTCTGGAGATGGGGAAATACAGCAGGGCCGGCCGGGCTAGCAAAGTGATGGTGGCATCGACGCGGCGGATCGGCTGCGGCCGCTTAGGGATCAGATTGGCATGATAGCCGGCATAGCCACCGATATTGGTGAACTGCTGATCGCGGGGCTTGAGGGTGTGGACCAGGGCATTGAGGGCATTGAGGTAAATGCGCTTATTGCGCCGCTGGCCCCAGCCGTAGCCCAGGGTAAGCAGCACACTGGCGGCGATCAGCAGATAGAACAGCGGTTGCTGGGCAATTGGGGCGTCCATGATGACTTGCTGCGATCAGGGGGGTGAATTGAAACCGAGGATAGCGGTTAAATCAGGCATGTGGCGATAGTCCGGCCCGGTCAGCTCGGTTTGCAGCGGGATGCGCTGGTGGCGGATATCGCCGTGGCCGCCGAGCAGCTCCCCCTCTATCGCTGCGGCCAGGGCCGTGTTGGCAGCGGTGACCTTGTTGGTCAGCAGACTATGCAGGGATAACCCCAGCTCAGTCACCCCTTCGAGCAGGCGCTGCGATTCTCTCAGGGAAAGCTGATCGGGATTGCAGACCAGGGCAATGCGGTTGCTCGCCGCGGCCAGGCGTTCCTTTAGCCGGGTATAGCGGGTTTGCATGTCCCAAAGCTTTTGCATCACCGCATCGTCGGCCTCGGTGTAGGCGAGCGGCGTGCCCGCCGGATCGTATTGGCCGGTGATATGGTGAATCGTATGGCGCTTGGCAAGGATTTCCCGGCGAATCTGAATCAGCCGCTCCAGCCAAGTCAAGGTAACCTGCGGCAGGGCGAGAATGCGCAAGGTCAGGCCGGTCGGCGGGGTGTCGATCACTAGCACGTCGAAACGCGCCGGCATCTCGCTGAATAATCCCTCCAGGGCTGTCAGGGCGGCATATTCCTCCACCCCCGGGGAATAGCGCAGGATCTTGAAATACCGCTCCATGTTCAGGGTACGGGTGTAGCTATAGACTTCCTCCAAAAGCCCTCTATTACTTTGCAGGTAAGCCTCGGCGGCCCGCTCGAGGTCGGTTTCCTGCAGATACAGTCGGCTGTTCTGGAAGCGCTTAGGCTTGTGGCCTAAGCGCAGACCGAATAGATCCCCCAGGTTATGGGCCGGATCGAAGGAACTGGCCAGGACCCGGTAGCCGGCCGCGGCGAGCTGCCAGGCCAGAGCGGCGGCCAGGGAGGACTTGCCGACCCCACCCTTGCCAGTAAACAGCACGCTTTGCATGCCGCTGTTAGCCTTTGCAGCCTTGTCCATCATTGCCGTCTAATCGATATCCAGCAGCCCGACCACCTCGGCCAACGCATCGCCGGAGGCCTTGGCACGGGCCTGCAGCACCGCGATCTCGTGCTCGAGATGCGGCAGCAATTCGGCGGCGATGAACGAGGGCGGCGCCGGCACACCCGTGAACGAGCCCAGCAGGAGCAGCACGAACAGGTTCTCCAGCTCTTTGACCTCGAAGCGGGTCACATCCACCGCACGCTCCCGCTGGGCCTCGTCGAGGCCGGCGAGGAGCGTGCGCAGCCGCACCAGCGCCCGTTGGACCGGGCCATCCGGGCCGGGCGCGTCAGGCGCTGTCAAGGCTTGGCCGTCCCGCTGGCCGCTGGCGGGGCACCCGGCAGGGCCTGGTCCTTGGTCTTCAGGAAATCGTAGAAGAACACCAGGCTCATGCAGAACATGACGATTTCGATCACCAGCACGGTCATCCCGGTAACCGGATTGGCCGCGATCTTGTCCGGCAGGACCACAGCGCTGAACCAGACGATCGCCGCGGTCACCGTGAACCACAGGGCATAGGCCGGGACCAGGATCAGCAGGCTGTCCATTTGCAGGCGCTTTTTCACCCAGATGGCCCCAGTTAGCAAGGCCATGGCGGCGATCAGCTGGTTGGCCGAGCCGAACGAGGGCCACAGAATGGTGAAATTGCCGCTCCAGGCCAGGTAAATCCCCAGGGCCGCCGGCACGGTCGAGGCGATCCAGGGATTGGTCAGGGTCTGATACAGTCCCTGATTATGGCGCTTTAAGGGAAGCAGGATCTCGGCCAGAGTATAGCGCCCCAGGCGGTTAGTGGTGTCCAACGTGGTCAGGGCGAAGGCGGCCACCCACATCCCGGCGATGAGCTGGACGATGCCCACCGGGATAAAGCTCAGCCAGGTGCTGCTGACCATCTCCGCATAGGCATTGGTGAACAGCGCAGCCTTCGGGTAGCTATCCATCATCGCGCCGACGTATTGCTCGCCCCAATTGCCGGCCTGGATCGCCTGCCCGGCCTCCTGCATCAGGCCAAAGCCGAAGCCGGCCACGGCCACGATCACCAGGGTGGACAAAAAGCCTTCGGTCAGCATGGCACCATAGCCCACCGTCAGTCCCTCGCGCTCACTAGCGAGCTGCTTGGATGAAGTCCCCGAGCCGACCAAGGCATGAAAGCCCGATAGCGAGCCGCAGGCGATGATCAGCGGAATCACCGGCCAGAAGGGCGTGGACTCGCCGCCGCTGACAATGGGCGCGAAACTGGTGAAGGCCGGGGCGGTGAAGCCGTGGAAGCTGAAAATCGCGCCGATCCCGCCGATGGCCAGGCCGAAGTACAGCAACCAGGAATTGAGATAATCGCGCGGCTGCAACAGGACATTCACCGGTATCGCTGAAGCGATGATGGTGTAGAAGAACAGCACGATCATCCAGGTGCTGTAGCTCGCCTCCACGGGCAGCAGTTTGCCGCCGACGATGGCCAGGGCCAACATCACGATGCCGATTAACGTCGCCGGCAGGAACGGCATCTTGGTGCGGTACATGAGCACGCCCAGGATCAGCGCGGCGATCACCATGAAGAAGAAGGCCGTAGGCACCGCCGGGTCGCTGACGAACATGCCGCCGATGACCGCGCCGAAGGCGGCGATGATCAGGATCAGCAGGAAAAACACCAGCCAATAAAACAGCCGCCCGGTACGCTTGGTGATCAGGTCAGAGGCGACGAACTGCACCGAGCGCCCGTCATAGCGCACCGAGGCCATCAGGGACAGGTAATCATGCACCGCGCCGATGAAAATATTGCCGAACCAGACCCATAACAGGGCCGGCGCCCAACCCCAGGCCATGGCGATGACCGGCCCGATGATGGGCGCCGCCCCGGCGATGGAGGCGAAATGATGGCCGAATAGCACCGGCGTTTTCGCCGGGACATAGTCGACCCCGTCGAAAACCCGGCTGGCCGGCGTCTCGTTGCTATCCGATGCTTTGACTACTTGGTTAGCCAAATACCGTCCATGCGTCAGGTACAGCGCGATATAGACGGTAATGCCCAGCACCACGATCAGTGTTGTCATAGGCGACCTCTCTTGAAATCAGCGAAGCAGCAGGAAAACGGCATTAGGGTAATCCATTGGCACGGGCACGGGTAGCATCCCCACGCAGCATAATGCTGTTAAGGATATATCCCCGCGCGGCCAGATACAGCGTCAGGCCATTGAATATATGCCAGAGAAAATGCAGGCCAAGCGGCATGGTCTCGCAGACCACCCTGTCCAGGGAGCGGCAGGTGAGGGACACCACGAACACCGCCGCCGCCAGCAGCAGGCTGTTGGGGGCGCACCGGCCGTGCCGGCGCAGCCACAGGCCGAAGCCCGCGACGAACAGCAACGCTGGCGTATAAGCCAGCGAGCCGTTCAGCCATTCGCCCGGCAACAAGCTGAAGCAGGTCGCGAGCAGCACAAACAGGCCGAACAGCAGCAGTGTCTGCGGCCAAGTCAGGCGCATGACATCGCGGCTGAAAAAGACGAGATAGGCCATCTGAAACAACATGATCGGCGTGACATCCGCCAGCGCCGCCCAGCCGGTGGCCAGCAAATGAAACAGCGCGCTGCCGCTGCCGATCAACACCAGCAAGCCGCAGAGCACCCAAACCTGGGGCGTTAAGCGCCGCTCGCGCCGGGCCAGCCGCCAGACCAACGCGGCCGCGACGATGAACGCGAGATTGGTCAGGACATTGATCGGCTCGGCCCACAGCCCGGGACCGACTCGTTCGCAATACAGATCGATCATGGTGGATAATCGGTTGAGAGGTGCCACTCATGGTTGTCGAGTTTAATGTATTGGGCCATGATCGGCTGCAAATCTTCAAGACCAAACGGTGTTGCGGGCGAATCTGCCTACCCCGAGGTCAAGCTATCCAGCGTTTCGTCAGTTTTCGCCCCTTCCTGCGGGGAAAGGAGAGTGAATCACTTGGCCGAGAACTTATGCAAAAATTAATGACAGGTGACACCATGCCCAATAAGCAACCTTTGACTGTCGTCGGTCGGCGCCGCATACGGCCGAGCGGCTCGCTGCGCGCCCCCACTGCCGAGGAGCGCCATTGGGTGCAGTCCATGGCTGCACGGCGTACCCGGGTACCCAAAGGGGTCTTCAAATATCGCACCATGGCCCAAGCCAATGCGGACTGGGAGCGCTGGCATGCTGATGCAATGGTGGCGACGGCTCAAACGCATCGGTAGGAGCAGGCAGCCTACCGTGAAAGAGGGGGACAACGGCTCACAGCCAGCTTATACCCGTCCGGCCACCTGGGAAGATGTCATTGCCACGACAGAATTGTTATCTCGTTACCAGGTTCGCTTCATGCTGGTGGGCGGTTACGCCATGGCTGCCCATGGATATGTTCGCATGACCGAGGACATTGATATTGCAGTCGCCCCGGATGATGAGAACACACGCCGCTGGATCGAAGCCCTCGGCCATTTGCCGGATGGAGCAACGATGGCGCTGCAGGGGGAGGCTGAGCTGTTCGCGGATAATGACCTGCTGGCGATTCGAATCAATGATGAATTTACCGTGGATATTCTGCCGGCCGTAGCCGGAATACCCTTTGCGGAACTCGAGTCCCATATCGAAATGCTCGAGCTGCAAGGCCAAAACATACCCGTTTTGGATTTGCATGGCCTGCTACAAACCAAGCAGGGACGGCGCCCCAAAGATCAGGCCGATGCCGAGATATTACAACAGGCGATCTCTCGGCTGGCGGACGGCAGCTAGCACAGTCATCATTCAGTATGCGCAAGCATCGCAGCCACCACGGCGCACCAGGCCTCGGCGAGATTTTGGCGATTGTAGCCGCCGCCGCCCAGGGCCAGAAGCCGGCCTTCGGCGTGACGATCGGCCAAGGCGCACAAGCGGGCACTGGCGTGACCGTGGGTGGCGGCGGTATAACCGAGGTGCGTGAGGGGATCGCCCGCCAAGCTGTCCGCACCGCATTGCAGCAGAATGAATTCAGGGCGGGCGGCATCGAGAAAGCTCTCGGCTTGTTGCCAAGCGGCCATGAATTGAGCATCGTCTGCATTAGCCGGCATAGGCCAATTGAGCTTGGTCCCCTTGGCTACGCCTTTGCCTTGTTCGTGGGCGAAGCCGGTTCCCGGATATTGAAAATGCCCATCCTCATGAAAATCCACCAAGCATACATCAGGGTCTTCCTCGAAGGCATAGAACACGCCGTCACCGTGATGGGCATCGATGTCGACATAGGCGATGCGCTGGATGCCGTATTTCTCCCGCAGGGCCGCAATAGCGATGGCGCAATCGTTGAACACGCAAAAGCCGGCGGCGGTATCAGGGCGGGCATGGTGCAAACCGGCAATCGGCGTGAAGGCCCGCCGGCACTCGCCATTGACGACCCGATGCACGGCATCCAAAGTCGTGCCGACGACATACGCGGCGGCCTCATAGACCCCCGGAAATGCCGGCGTGTCGCCCATGTCCAGAAAGCCGCCGCCATAAGCCGAGGCCGTTACTACCCGGTCGATATACTGGGGCGAATGAAACAAGGCCAGGTCGCCGCGCATCGCTTGCTTGGGTGCATGAACCCTGACACCGGCCGCCAGACCGCGCTGTTCGAAAAGCTGCCAAAAGGCGTCATGGCGATCCGGGCCGAAGGGGTGCCCCTGGCCGAATCCATAGCTGGCAAGCTCTTGCCCACGGTAGACACAAATCGGTTTGACCGGCATAGCGAAAGCCCTCTGGGTTGATCATCGTTTGGCTGAATCTTCACAAAAAGCCAATACATCCTGCCAAACGCGGCTTTTGTCGATTTCATGCAGTACTTCGTGGCGCATGTCAGGATAGCATTGCAAACGCGTCGTCACACCCGCCCAATGCAAATGCCGGGTCAGACGCTGCAAACCCTGGCCAAACTCGCCAACCGGGTCCTCGGCACCACCGATAACCAGTACCTCGGGTGCGGGTCGAGTCGCTACCTGCTGCTTGAGGGTACGCCAGCGATGGGCCTCGCCGATACCGACAAACAGATCGCGATACAAGCTCGTCGAGCCGATCCAGCCACAATAAGGATCGGCGGCATAGGCAGCACACACAGCCGGATCGCTGCATAACCAGGCAAACCGCTGTTCCTCGGTCCGAAAACGGCGCTTGAACGGCCGGAAGATCAGGCGCTGCAGCAAGCGACTCGATTGGTCGGGCTGCGCGAGCAGCAGGCTTGCCGAGGTCACCAGCCGGCCGGCCAACCGTTTGCTGAGCGGATAGTCCCCGCTGCCGCTGAGAATCCAGCGCTGCGCTAATTGCGGTTGCCGGGTCAGCAAGCAGCGGGCGAAAAAACTGCCCATGCTATGGCCGAGCACGATGATGGGCAGGCCATAGCTGCGCTGCAGCCAGGTATTGAAGGCTTGCAGCGCCTGACAAGCCCTATGCCAGCCATCGCGCCGGGCGAACAATCCCAAGCCACCGGCCTGCGCCCCTGTTTCGCCATGACCGGGATGGTCGTTGGCTGCCACGAGATAGCCGTGGCTCGCCATAAAGGCCGCGAATTCACCGTACCGCCCGGAATGCTCGGCCATCCCGTGCATGATCTGTACGACCGCTGCGATTTTGCCAGGCGGATGCCAAAGGCGGTAGAACATCGGCCGGTTGACTGCCACCGAAAACCACCCCTGTTGCTCACAAATGCTCAGCATCGTTAGTGACTAGCGTATAACCAAAACGTCAACAAGCGTCAATCTTACTGTCATATCCGCTTCTTAATGTTGCTCGGCTCAGTTCTAGATTGGGCCTGAGCACATCGACCTCGTACCCATCACTTTTGGAGAAGCATCCTGGAATGCGACGTCACCTTCACGGCCGACAAGGAACTCGTCTGCCGGCATTCCCAGTGCGATCTGCATACCACCACCAATATCCTGGCAACGGATCTCGCCAGCAAGTGATCCCAGCCGTTCACACCGGCTCAGATCGATCCCGACACCGGTTCGCTGGTTCCCAAGCTGGAGCTTGGGAACCAGCGAAATGGCCTGAAATCATAGTATTCGTGTTTCCATTCGTCGTTTGTGTTTAATTTAAAATGGTGTTCATTTTGGCTCCTTTGTGTCTTCTGCATACCCAGTCAGACGTTCAACGGCTTCAAGCGCAGCGTCGTGATAGGGAACCAGCGTCAGTTGGGCGCCCAGTGTTTTAAAATAGTTGGCCTGCTGCTGGGTGTGGGAAGACACCGCAATTTTTCCGCCGTAGCGTTCTTCTTTCAGCGTTTTGATCATGGCCACATTGGCCTGGTCGTTACGCATGGTGCTGATCACCCATTTGGCCTGATTCAGTGGCAAAGTGCTGATGAATTCGGGGTCTTCCCCGTCGCCGTAACGGGTCAGCAGACCTTCTTTGCGGTGCTGGCGCAATAGCTCGGGGTCATAATCAACGCTCATGACATTCCAGCCCTGCTGTTGCAATGACCGGGCGATGACGGTGCCAAAACGTCCCAGACCGAACAGAATGGCATCAACCGGTTTTTCGTTGAGTTGCTCGTCCAGTGCCTGTTCGCGATACGGAATCCGGCGTTCAAACACGCCCATCCACGGCGACAGCAAGCGGTAAAGCGGCTGTGAATACAAAATCATGTAAGTGGACGCCGAAATGGTGATCAACCCGACCAGCGTGATCAGGCCGACGGTCTGTTGGTCAATGTGACCCAGATTGAGCCCCAGTGCCGCCAGAATCAGGGAGAATTCAGAGATCTGCGCGACAGTGAGGCCGGCCAGAAACCCGGTGCGTTTGCGGTAGCCCATGTAGCCCATGATCACCATCACGATCAGTGGGTTGCCGATTAATACAAACAGAGACAGCAAAATGGCCGGAGCGATTTGCGCGCCCAGGGTTTCCATTTCCAGCCCGGCCCCCAGACTGATAAAAAAGAACAACAGCAAAAAGTCGCGCAAACTGACCAGACGGGCCCCGATGAGTTCTCGGTAGTGAGTGGACGCCAGTGACACCCCGGCCAGGAAGGCCCCGACTTCCTGGCTGTAGCCCAGTGCCTGACCGGCCGCCGCCCCCAGAATGGCCCAGGCAATGGCAAACAGCACCAGAAGTTCCGCTGAACGCGCCAGATAACGCAACAAGGTGGGAATGACATAACGCATCAACAGCGCCACCGCAACTAACATCAAGGCGCCTTTGACGGCCACCAACAGCATTTCCACGCCCAGGTGAGTCTGTTCGCCGCCAGCCTGTCCTGCTGCGGTCAGGCCGATCATGGCAAGCACCACGACGATGTCCTGCACAATCAAAAAGCCAATGGCAATCCGCCCGTGGAGGGCATCCAGTTCACGCTTGTCGGAAAGAAGTTTGACGATAATGATGGTACTGGAAAAGGTCAGCGCCACGGCTACATAAAGCGCGCCCACCACGGACAACCCCAGGGCCAGACCAATGAAAAAACCAAACACCGAGGTGAAAAGCACTTGCCCCAGCCCGGTAAACAAGGCCACCACCCCCATGGTTTTGATGATGTGCAGATCAAGCTTGAGGCCGACGATGAACAGCAGTATCGCGATGCCAAGATGGGCCAGCAGTTCGATTTGTTCATGGCTTTCAATCAGGCCGAACACCGCCGGTCCCACCAGAATACCCACGGCAATGAACGCGACAATCAAAGGCTGTTTGAGCTGAACCGCGATAAAACCAACCAGTGCAGAAATGCCCAGCAGAATGCTGAACTCAATAAACATACTTTCAAACATATAGTTCCTTTTTACCAGGCCTGGTTAGTGCAAACAGTGAAATTAAAGCCATTTTAGCCCAGTCAGGCGCTTTACGGAAGACAGGACCAGCGTGGGCAGCGCGCCCATCAGCAAGGCCATCAGCAGGTGCACACTGGTCAAGGGTTCCGTTCCGATGGCCAGATTGCTGAACGGGGTGTAGACCATCAGCAGTGACAGCGCCGCCGACAGTGCCACCGCGCCCAACAGCATGCGGTTGCTAAGGCTAGG